>CAYWSF010000072.1:0-7289 GCA_964460725.1 uncultured Desulfosporosinus sp. | reverse complement strand
TTATCCTCCAAATTCTCCCGTATTTCTAAAGCTGGTTGTTGATCGCAGTGGTGCAAATTTTGATCAGTATTTAACTCACAGTCAACCCTGTGGTTTTTAAATAGCAGCCGAGCGGTTACATATTTATTTTTCATATGGATAACCCTCCTTTTCACACCAATTAAATTTATCTATATTAGGATATGACGGAATATACAAATTGTCTTATCAACAGATTGGGCGTATCTTTTAGGTTTTTTATCTCTTAGGCCCAGGCCCTGGTCCAGGCTTTTCCTCCCTTAGATTAAGGAGTATTGCAGTTAGTAAACCAATGATTACACCTAGTTCTACAACAATACAGGGACAAAGTCGATTACATAAACTTTTACAAACTTCCATAGCAGCAGATTCCTCCTTCTAAATAAGATGTTAGAAATGTTTTCCAGTACAGGTTATGAAACTTGTCTCAGTATTGTGAGCATATTTGAGAAAATACTGCTGCTAATTTATTCAATTACCTAAATTTAACCATCTCAAATAACGTTAGATTATTATATGTTCCGAAGCATTGCTTGTTGAATAATGTGCGTGATGCAACGTGTAAAGAGAGCACGTAATACCCAAGGATTTCTTCATAGTAAAAAAAATAAGCCCATCATTTTAGATGGGCTTTACCTAATGGTTCTTAAAGAACTATGTCTTAAGATTACTCCATAGATTCTGTATTATATTTACTCAACCAGTATTTTTGGTTAAAAAATACTTTAACCATTTTCAAATCGAATTACATTGTGAATAGTGAGGACTTTGCTGTACGCTTTGACAGCATCTAAAGCTTCTTGAAGTGCTCCTTCTCGACAAGGATGAGTCACAAGGACAATCTCCGCTTGGTTTTCACCGCGTGGTTTTTGAATAATCGAGGCAAAGCTGATATTTCTCTCGGCAAAGAGTAAGGCTAAATTAGCCAGAACACGCGGTTCATCTTTGACAAGCAGGCGTATATAAAAAGCGGTAACGAAATCTGAGATCGCTTTAAGCGGAAGATTAAGATAGCAAAAGCAATTGGAAGAAGTTGAGTTAGTATTAATGTTGTGCACTATGCGCATGATATCGCCGACAATCGCACTACCTGTAGGAAGAGAGCCGGCACCCCGACCATAAAACATAGTTTCTCCAACAGCATTTCCCTCTACGTAAATGGCATTGAAAACACCGCTTACAGAGGCTAACGGATGGGTAAGGGGTAATATTGCCGGATGAACGCGGACTTCCATTCCTTCAGCTTGATTTTTTGCAATTGCTAATAGTTTGATGGTACAGCCAAGTTCAGCAGCAAAAGCCAAGTCTTCACGGGTGATTTTTGAAATCCCTTCTACAAATATATCGCTAAGGGTTACGTGTGAATTAAAAGCGAGGGTAGAAAGGATCACAAGCTTGCGTGCGGCATCCAGACCGTCGACATCAGCAGTAGGATCCGCTTCCGCATACCCTAATTGTTGGGCTTCGGCAAGAACTTCTGAATACTCTCGGCCTTGCTCGGCCATAGCAGTAAGAATATAATTCGTCGTACCGTTAATTATCCCAATCACCTTGGTAATATTATTTGCAGCCAAGGACTCTTTCAAAGCAGCAATTATCGGAATTCCGCCTCCTACGCTGGCTTCGAAGCAGAGGTCCTTTCCTGCTCGATTAGCTGCATCCAGCAGTTCATGGCCATGAAGTGCTATTAAATCTTTATTTGCCGTAACGACATGTTTACCATGTCGAAAAGCTTCTAAAATAAACGTACGGGCGGGTTCTATCCCTCCCATCACTTCTACAATAATATCTATATCAGGGTCTTCAAGTATTTCTGCCGGTTGATCTGTGAGCAGATAGTCGCCGCTAACTTCACGTTCCCTGTAAAGATCCTGATCGAGAATTCCTTTAATATGAATATCACAGTGTGCTCGCGCTTGAATGTCGGCAGCATTTTGCTGTAATATACGTACTACTCCGGAACCTACCGTACCTAAACCTAATATACCAATCTGAATTGTCAAGGTTGTCAACTCCTCTACTCCTCTTAAAGAAACGGATGTACTATTAGTGGCATTATACCCTTAGCTATACGGCTTTGACAAGAAATCTTAAACATTTTTTGCTTGCAGACAAAAAAGGGATTGACACTGAGGAATAGATTTTATATCATATAAATGTAGTTTGCCATATAATTGAGAGAAGAAAGTGGACATAGGGCTAATGGGAGGGCTGTATGTTCGCATATGAGCACCTGCCCTATTCGAGCGTTACATAATCCAGTTTGAATTTATACCGTGGGTAGAAAAATCCCAAGCGGAAGTTCCACGATATTTGGGGCTATGCTTGGGTTTTTATTTATGAAATTTTACCGGAAAGGGGTTAATGAAATGGGACTGGTTATTTACTGTAATGGATCATATGTTCCGGAAGAAGAGGCTAAAATATCAGTTTTCGATCATGGCTTTTTATATGGAGATGGCATTTTTGAAGGGATTCGTGCCTATCGTGGACGAGTATTTAAATTAAACGAACATCTAAAACGTCTCTATGAGTCGGCGAAATCCATTCGATTAACAATTAATGAAACCAAGGATGAGATGCATGAGATCGTTTTAGAAACATTGCGCAGAAACAATTTACAAGATGGTTATATTCGCTTGGTAGTTTCGCGCGGTAAAGGGGATTTGGGGCTTGATCCCAATAAATGTCCAAAGTCAGGGACATATTGTATTGCTGATCAAATCAAGATCTTCGAACCAATCACATATGAACGCGGTTTGGTAGTTAACACCGTGGCTACGCGCCGCAATAATCCTGACTCTTTAAACCCAAGGATTAAGTCACTGAATTATCTGAATAACATCCTGGCTAAAATTGAAGCCAACCTGATCGGTTCGCCGGAAGGGCTTATGCTTAATCAAGATGGGTATGTGACTGAAGGTACGGGAGACAACCTTTTTATTTATCGAAATGGCGTATTGCTCACTCCGCCTGGTTCCGTTGGAATATTGGAAGGGATTACACGCAATACTACTATGGCGATCGCCGCTGAAAAGGGAATTAAAGTTTCGGAAGAGTTATTTACCCGCCACGACGTGTATACTGCCGATGAGTGTTTTCTCACCGGTACGGCTGCTGAATTAATTCCGGTAATTAATGTTGATGGCCGGGAAATCGGAGATGGTGTTCCTGGACCAATATTTAAGCAGCTTCTTACGGCTTTTCGAGCACTTACACTGACGAGTGGCTCGGAAATTTACAACAAATAAAAAATCAATGACCACTTACTACTTACCATTTGTTCCCTCTGGTAAGACATTACTGAAAATGATCGTGAGGTAATAACATGTTGCATACACTTGCAGTGCTGGTAGAAAATCACTCCGGCGTATTAAGCCGGGTTGCGGGATTATTTGCTCGCAGGGGGTATAACATAGATAGCCTTACTGTTTGTCAGACTGAAGACCCTGATGTTTCGCGCATGACAATTGTTGTGGACGGGGACGAGCAAGTCATTGAGCAAGTGAGGAATCAACTTTGTAAGTTAGTGGTTGTGCACACAGTCACGGATTTGACGGGAGAAAGTGTTGTTGAGCGTGAGTTAGCCTTAATACGTGTCGAAGTTAGCTCCGAAACACGATCAGATGTTCTCCAGACGGTGGAAATTTTCCGGGGACGGGTTGTAGATATGAGTATAAACACTATTATCATTGAGGTAACGGGGGACATTGCCAAAATTGATGCTTTTGTTCATGCGATTCGCCCCTATGGTTTATTAGAACTGGCACGAACCGGTAAAATTGCTATGGTGCGCTCTGAATTATGATGATTATGTATAGATATGGTATATTAGTAGAAACAAGAAATCTGTTCGGTTAAAGTAAATGTTCATAAATGGAAAGGAAGTTTAAGAAAATGGCAAAAATGTATTATGATGCAGATGCAAATTTGGAGTTGTTACAAGGAAAAGTGATGGCAGTTTTAGGATATGGCAGTCAAGGACATGCCCAAGCCCAAAACCTAAAGGAATCAGGACTTAAGGTTTTGGTTGCGGACTTGCCGGGCAGTACCAATTGGAAGCGGGCAGAAGAGGCCGGCTTAGAGGTTGTAACAGTTCCAGAGGCAGCTGCACGCGCGGATATTATTCAAATTTTGCTTCCTGACGAACTGCAGAGTAAAGTCTATCAGACAGAAATTAAAGAACATCTGACAGCCGGAAAAGCGCTTGTCTTTTCTCACGGCTTTAATATTCACTTTAAGCAAATAGTGCCGCCCGAAGATGTCGATGTCTACATGGTAGCACCAAAAGGTCCCGGCCACTTGGTACGGCGTACTTATACCGAAGGCGCCGGCGTACCGTCCTTGATTGCGGTTTATCAAGATGCCACTGGTCAAGCTAAAGAATTAGCCTTAGCACATGCCAAGGGAATAGGTGCCACAAGAGCCGGTGTTCTGGAAACAACCTTTAAAGAAGAAACGGAAACGGACCTATTCGGAGAACAAGCCGTCCTTTGCGGGGGAGTTACAGAATTAATTAAAGCGGGTTTCGATACGTTGGTAGAAGCCGGTTACCAACCCGAAATTGCTTATTTTGAATGCTGTCATGAACTTAAACTGATTGTTGATTTGATCTATGAAGGCGGCTTGGGCTGGATGCGTTATTCCATCTCCGATACCGCGCAGTATGGGGATCTGATTTCCGGAAAACGAATTATTAATCAAGAAACTCGTAACGAAATGAAAAAGGTGCTGGAAGAAATTCAAGATGGACGGTTTGCTAAAAACTGGCTGCTTGAAAACCAAGTTAACCGGCCAGTTTTTAACGCTATGAATCGAATCGAAGAAAATCATCTCATTGAACAGGTTGGGGGAGAATTAAGAAGCATGATGACCTGGCTGAAAAAACACGAATAAACCCCCAGCGGTAACCACAGATATTTTTGAAACAGTCTTATAAGCTGTCTGCTGATCAAAACTAAGCTATTGATCTAACTAGGCTTTTAACACATATGAATTAAGATTACAGGAAAAAATGCAAACCAGAGGGAGTAATAGCGAATGTCCATGACCATTACAGAAAAAATCTTGGCCCAACACGCCGGACTGGATCAGGTCGTTCCGGGTCAATTAATTACCGCAAAGCTGGATCTGGTCTTAGCAAACGATATAACCGGTCCGATCGCAATACAAGAGTTTGCCAAGTTTGGGACGGATAAGGTATTTGATCGTAAAAAGGTCGCCTTTGTTCCAGATCATTTTGCTCCCAATAAAGATATTGCCTCAGCAGAGCAATGTAAATTTATGCGTGAATTTGCCAGAGAACAGCAAATTGAAAATTATTTTGAAGTGGGATGTATGGGGATTGAACATTGCCTGCTGCCGGAACAAGGCCTGACTTTGCCGGGAGACCTTATTATTGGTGCTGACTCTCATACATGCACCTATGGAGCTGTGGGGGCATTCGCTACGGGAGTCGGAAGTACGGATTTAGCAGCCGGATTAGCCACCGGGGAAGCTTGGTTTCGGGTTCCGGAATCCATGAAAATTGTCTTTCAGGGCACCCAATTTCAAAAATGGGTCGGCGGGAAGGACTTGATCCTTTATTTGATCGGGAAGCTGGGAGTTGATGGTGCGCGCTATCGGGCACTGGAGTTCACCGGCGAAGGAATTACCGCTTTATCGATGGATAATCGTTTTACAATCTGTAATATGGCGATTGAAGCCGGTGCAAAAAACGGGATTATTGCGCCGGATGATAAAACGTTTGCTTATTTAGAAGGAAGAGCGCGGCGCGCCTATCCTTTATACTATAGTGATCCGGATGCTCATTACAGCGAAGTTATGGAATTTGATGTATCAGAGATCCCCTTACAGGTGTCCTTTCCTCACTCTCCGGAAAATGCCAAATCAGTACAGGAAGCCAGTGGAATCATAATTGATCAGGTAGTGATCGGATCCTGTACGAATGGACGACTGGAAGACCTGCGCACGGCGGCGGACATCCTGCGTGGCCGGAAAGTGCATCCGGAAATTCGTTGTTTAGTTTTCCCGGGAACCCAAACCATTCTGCGGGACGCTATCCGGGAAGGTATTATTGACACCTTGCTTGAGGCCGGAGCTGCAGTCAGCACACCTACGTGCGGCCCTTGTCTGGGGGGGCACATGGGAATTTTGGCAAAAGGGGAGCGGGCCGTATCGACCACAAATCGGAACTTTGTGGGACGAATGGGACATGTAGAAAGTGAAGTCTACTTAACCAATCCGGCGGTCGCAGCTGCATCCGCAATCAAAGGGAAAATTGCCCATCCTGAGGAGGTGTCTTAGAGTGGGAAAAGCGTGGAAGTTCGGGCATGACATAGATACGGATGTCATATTGCCCGCCCGTTATTTAAATAAATCCACTACTGAACATTTAGCGGCCCATTGCATGGAAGATGCTGGCACGTCTTTTGCTCAGGAGGTTAAAGCCGGGGACATTATGGTGGGCGGAAAGAACTTTGGCTGCGGTTCCTCGCGTGAGCATGCGCCGATAGCCATTAAAGCTTGTGGCATAAAAGTCGTGATTGCCGAATCGTTTGCCCGCATTTTTTATCGTAATGCTTTAAATATTGGGCTGCCGATTATGGAAAGTCCGGAAGCTGTGGCGGGCATTTCTCAAGGTGATGAAATTGAAGTGAACATTGAATCCGGCTTGATCCAAAATCTTACCACAAAACAAGAGTATCAGGCAGCTTCCTTTCCTCCTTTTATGCAGGAATTGATTTACGCCGGTGGACTGATACCATATGTTAAAGGGAGGAACAAAGATGCCTAAGATATTGGTTCTGCCGGGAGACGGCATCGGGAAAGAAATTACCCCCGAGGCTGTCAAGGTAATACAAGCAGTAGCAAAGGTTCGCTCTATCAACCTGACTTTTGAATATGGTTTAATTGGTGGAGCGGCTATTGATGAAGCAGGGAAAGCGTTACCCGATGAAACGCTGGCGGCGGCTCAAGCAGCGGATGCAATTTTGATGGGCTCCGTTGGCGGGCCTAAATGGGAGACCCTTCCGGCGCAAGAACGCCCGGAATTAGGCGGCCTTCTGAAGATTAGGAAAGCCCTTAGTCTTTATGCCAATATCCGGCCGGTAAAAATGAGCCCGATGTTGGTGGATGCCTCGACCTTACGGCCTGAGGTAGTTCAGGATGTTGATCTCGTCGTTTTACGTGAACTGACAGGCGGACTCTATTTTGGAGAGAAGGGCAGAAAGACCAACCCACCAAGTGCTTACGACACTTTAATCTATTCG
>CAYWSF010000071.1:4073-7330 GCA_964460725.1 uncultured Desulfosporosinus sp. | reverse complement strand
CCAACAACTTCTTCTTCATATTGTAGTTTCCAGCTGATATAATTTGTCCTATATTGATATTTGATATCAATAAATACAGTAATAACTTTAATTAAGAGGAGGAATTATGTGTTTAAAAGAAATCTAATCATTAAATCCGTCGTAATCATGGTCGCATTAAATGTTTTATGTATGTTCAATCTTAATATGAATATCGAAAAAGTTAATGCTGCAACAACAATTGTAAATCCTTACAACAACCAACTTGCCGTTAATGCAAAAGCAGACAGAATCATTCAAACAGCAAAATTTTTCATTGGAAGAGCTACATACGCAACTAGCAGCAGTGAGGTAAGTACAACATATCCATATAAATTCAGATGTGCATCTTTTATGAATTATATTTTTGAATATAATGGTGCAGATTTAGCAACATCAGATGAAAACAGCATGCTCGAACAAGGATATTATGTTCCGCGAGACCAATTACAAAAAGGTGACCTGGTATTCTTCGACAGTACTCCTAATAACGATGATCCTGCGGACCACGTCGGTTTATATATAGGAAATAATAAAATTATTCACATGGCCAACACCAAGCTGAATGTCGTTATCTCTGATTTAAATAGTACATCCTATTATAGAAACTATTATAAAGAAGCACGCAGGGTATTACCCAGTCTATTATCAGCAAACCCAGCTACAAAAGGAGACAACGTTGTCTCTACAGCCTTTAATCTGCAAGATAAAGTTACCATCAATTCACGTATCAACAACATCACAACTATGCGATTTACTAACGGCGGATTAGTTAATTATGTCTTTAAGAAAAATGGTATTAACTTAGGCACTGATGACATGAAACAACAAATGAAACTCGGTAAATATGTTTCCCAAAGAAATCTGCAAAAAGGCGATCTTGTTTTCTTTAACTCTAGAACCGGTTCTACTACCCCAACTATGGTAGGTATTTATGCCGGTGATCACCGATTGATTTTATGTACGACTACCAATGGAATTTTCACTCGAGTAGACCTTGTGAATTATTATAAACAACATTACATCACCGCACGAAGAGTTTTCTAAATACTACTGGGGCTGTTGCAAAACGAACAAAATAGTTCGATGAGCAACAGCCCCGTTTTTATGTTATCTCTTCTCCTATGTTATCTCATTAATTCCTCAAGTTCTAAAGGTTCAATATATTTTCCGTCCTTGAATGCTCTCATGTTTCCGCCAGAAATTTCATCAATTAAGACAATTTGCTTATCCTCTCCCACTCTGCCGAATTCAAATTTAATATCATATAACTCGATACCTCTTTTCGCCAATTCATCTTTTACTATGCCGGCGATTTCTTGAGTTAAACTTTTTATTATCTGATATTCTTCTTTGGAAAGTATTCCAAGCATATCCAAGGCATCATCAGTAATCGGAGGATCATTTCTCTCATCATCTTTCAAAGTAATTTCCACGAAAGCGTCAAGCGGCTGTCCATCTTTTACATATTTGCCATATCTTCTTAAAAAGCTGCCTACTGCCCGATAACGGCATATAACTTCTATCCCTTGTCCAAATGCAGTAGCACTCTTTACTGTCATTGTTACATTATCTAAATCTGCACTGATATAATGGGTTGGTATACCAAGACTATTTATTTTCTCGAAAAAATATTTCGTTAGCCTAAGACCGGCTTTACCCGAACCTTCAATCGATAATCCAACCGTATTGGCACCAGGATCGAACTTACCGTTTTCACCTGTAACATCATCCTTAAATTTTAATAAACAGTTACCATTTTCCAAAGCAAATACATCTTTCGTCTTACCCTTATAAACTAACTTCATTATATTATTCCTTTCTTCTTATAAATTATTGTTCATTTTCCATTAAATTATATTGTTCAT
The DNA here is from genome assembly GCA_964460725.1 of uncultured Desulfosporosinus sp. Lineage (GTDB taxonomy): Bacteria > Bacillota > Desulfitobacteriia > Desulfitobacteriales > Desulfitobacteriaceae > Desulfosporosinus. Next base: position 5,444 of record CAYWSF010000071.1, on the reverse strand, counting down.
TTTCCATGCATTATCCCATGCATTATCATATCCCATGCATTATTATAGTAACTAATTTTTTCCCTTAATACAAATTAAATATTAATTTTATCTCGTTATAACAATAGAGTTTTAAGGAGCTTGATATTAATCCCCTTGGTGGTAATATCCTGAGAACTTCCCCATGCTAATGACACTAATGACACTAATGTTACTAATGACAAATGCCCCTTGCTTTGGACGAGCAAATGACAAAGAAAATTATGAGCAAAGCCCATTACTGTCCACAGCAATATCCGGCATTAGACTATTATGGCGTGTTATGTATAATGGATATGGAAAATAAAAATTCTTGATAGTTTCGCTCAGGGAAACCGCATTAAAATTAGCTACTTATGAAGTGATGGGAGGCATCCTTATTAATTGATGATTAAAGCAGAAGAAATTAAAACAATCAGTAACTTAGGAACAGGAACAATGGGGTTTGGCACGGCGCTTGTTTTTGCCCTTGCCGGCTATCAGGTGCGCATGTTTGGCCGCTCGGACGCCAGTGTAAAGCGTGGTTTTAAGGGTATCAAGGCCGCGTTGGAAATTTATTGTGAAAATGGTTTGGTTAAACAAGCCGACCTTCCAGAAATATTGGGACGGATTATAGGCGTCACAACCCTTGAAGAGGCTGCAGAAAAGGCGGATTTTGTGATCGAATCCATTGCTGAAAATCTTGCCGCCAAGCAAGAGGTCTTTAGGAAAATGGAAGAGCTCTGCTCAGCAGACACGGTTTTTGCCACGAATACTTCCGGCCTCAGCCCGACAGCTATTTCAGAGGCCTTGGAGTTTAAAGATCGTTTTATTGTTGCCCATTTCTGGAATCCACCCTATCTATTACCGCTGGTAGAAATAGTCCCGGGTAAGTTCACCGCACCACAGGCCGTTGAAGTCGCCCGGACACTGCTGGAGAAAATCGGCAAACAGCCAGTCTTGTTAAAACGGGAAGCTCCGGGCTTCATCGGCAACCGCTTACAACTGGCGCTGCTGCGTGAGGCGCTGTATATTGTAGAGTCAGGAATTGCGACCAAAGAAGCCGTTGATACAACCATTAAATACGGCTTAGGACGCCGTTTAGCAACGACAGGGCCACTGGAAAGCGCCGATCTGGGCGGTTTGGATATTTTTTATAATATTTCCGACTACCTTTTAGAACATTTGAGCAATAGTACAGAGGTTTCACCGCTTCTAAAAGAAGCGATGGAGAAGAAAAACCTGGGTTCAAAAACAGGTCAAGGTCTGTACGAATGGACACCGGAAAAGCTCGCCAAGGTTAAACATGCTCGTGAAAAAAATCTAATTGAATGGCTTTTTAAAGATAAAGAGTTAGAATAATAGCAATAATAA
>CAYWSF010000071.1:1608-3973 GCA_964460725.1 uncultured Desulfosporosinus sp. | reverse complement strand
GAAAACAGGCTATACTTCTTTGCTCAACTCACTGTAGCCCATCCTTAAACTGATGAATACATTGGGGTAGTGAGAACAGGTGGTGAGAACAAGGAGTAAAAAATGAACGATGATAAATATAAAGATAAGGCGAGCGGGAAACAATTTGACCCTGAAATAAATGATGCTGAGATAACAGCTAATGAGATGATAGCAGAGGAACAATTTGACGACAAAATTAAGGCCGAAGAGTTCGAAAATGAAGAATTCGATGAAGAAAATCTCGATGAAAAATTTGATGATGAATTTTCAGGCACAAAAAAAACAGGCTGCTTTATAAAATTAGTAGCCGTTCTGGTGATCTTGGCTTTCTTGGCTATTTCCATGCCTAATTTGCCTTATATCTATCCGGATAAACTTAAATTCTTAGATCAGGACCTGGCTTTAAAGGAAGATGAAATTGTTCAACGCTGCAAACCAGCGGTAGTAAGCATAGAGACTACGGTAACAGATGGGCTTCTCAATCCCCAAGTGAAAAGAGGGACGGGATTTAATATATCCCCTATCGGTAAAATAATCACCAATCAACATCTCGTAGCTGACGCCGGCACAATTACTATCCGTTTTGGCGATGGCAAGGTGTATTACGCCAAAAAATATGAAGCCATTCCGAACGTAGACTTAGCTATTATTCAGCTGGAGGGGGAAAACCTTCCCACCATAGAGATTGACATGAATAAACAGTTACAAAGCGGCGAAACGGTGACCATTATCGGCAACCCCTTGGGATTTGAAAAGGTCTCGCAAAGAGGTGAAGTTGGTCACTTCTATAGTATGAAAAATAATGCGGGCCAGATCGCGAGCCAGATTTTTGATATAAATATCCCCATAAATCCAGGGAACAGTGGCAGTCCGGTCTTGGATAATCAGGCCAAAGCCGTAGGGGTTATCTTTGCCAGCACTACTGTTGAAATTAATGAAAAGTCAGAGCTCAGGGCCTTAGCAATCCCTATTCAGGCTTTGCCCTCAGAATGATCTTCCATGTTTAAAAGTTTAAATAAATTAAATAGCGGTATACCCAGCTTTTGAAGATATATTTCAGTTCTTAACTCATCGACCAATGTCCTTTCGGCCCGGTTTATTACAATGCTGAGATATTTATCATCCTCTTTGAGGATCCACTTTCTTTGCGTCCCCGATTTTCATCGAGTTTGCCTTTTTCGCTTTAATGCTTTTCAGGAAACATTATAATATAAGTGAGTATTAATTACCATGGGATTTATTATTTTTCACTTGTAAATTTCCTTCTTTATAATCCGATTTGATTAATTTTTCTATAGTGGACAAGTAGATTCGGCAATTTATAAAAGGCAGATTCCGGCTTCCTCACATTCCGCCACCATTTTTTCAGGCCAGATACTCGCTTGAACTTCACCTATATGGGCCTTTCTCAAGAAGTAAAGGCATATTCTTGATTGACCTATTCCCCCACCAATAGTATATGGCAACTTCCCTTCGAGCAGCATTTTATGAAATTCAAGTTCCGTTCTATCTTCACATCCGGCAATTTTAAGCTGCTTCATAAGGGTTTCCTCATCAACCCTTATTCCCATTGATGATAATTCCAGGGCTCTGTTTAATATAGGATACCAAAACAGCAAGTCCCCATTCAGCTCCCAATCGTCATAATCCGGAGACCTTCCGTCATGCCGCTCTCCTGATTTTAACCGGCCCCCAATTTTCATTATGAATACAGCCATTTTCTCTTTAGTGATGGCATCTTCCCTATCTTTTGATGACAGATGCGGATACATATCCTCTAATTCTTGAGACGTTATATAAAAAATATCCTCCGGAAGAAGTTGTCCAATAAACGGATATAAGTTTAGTAAATAGGCTTCCGTTTCCTTAAAAGCTTTATATATCTTATTTACAATGCACTTAAGTTTTTCCTCAGTCCGATCCTTTTTTTCGATCACTATTTCCCAATCCCATTGGTCAACATACATGGAATGAATGTTATCGAGAACCTCATCCCTTCTTATGGCATTCATATCGGTATACAAACCTTCTTCGGGCCCAAAGCCGTATCTTTTCAGCGCCATTCTCTTCCATTTAGCAAGCGACTGGACAATTTCAATATTCGCATCATCTATCGCTTTTGCATCAAACGACACCGGTCTTTCCACCCCATTTAGATAGTCATTGATACCGGTATTGCTTCTTACAAATATGGGTGCGGTTACTCTAATCAGATTCAACTCCCGGGCAAGTGTTCCTTCAAAATGGTCTTTTAATCTTTTGATTGCCATTTCATTTTCCCTTATCCCAATATTTGATTTATAATTATCAGGTATAATTAGTTCATATGTGCTTTCCATTAAGA
>CAYWSF010000071.1:0-1508 GCA_964460725.1 uncultured Desulfosporosinus sp. | reverse complement strand
TTGAAATCATAATTCCCACTTTGATGGCCTTTTTGATTGATTACGGCATCAATGAAAATAATATGTCCTATGTCCTGAAGATGGGATTGGTCTTAGTAGTTTTCGCAATGTTTTCTCTGCTTACCGGTTTGCTTTCCGGCCGCAGTGCGGCGATTGCTTCTGCCGGCTTCGCAAGAAACCTGCGGCATGACATGTTCCATAATGTGCAAAATTTTTCTTTCTCCAATATCGATAAATTCTCAACCGCCAGTATTATCACGCGGCTTACGACTGATGTCACCAATATACAATTCGCCTTTCAAATGTTAATTCGCCTTGCGGTACGCTCTCCCATGATGATTATCTTCGCTTTGGCTTTTTCCTTTCGTATCGACGCCCAGATGTCCATGATTTTTCTTGCCGTCTCGCCGGTATTGATAGTTGGCCTGGCGCTGATCATGTGGAAGGTGTATCCGATTTTCAAGCGCATATTCAAAACTTATGACAAGCTAAACAATGTTGTTCAGGAAAACCTGCATGGTATCCGCGTCGTCAAGTCCCATACCCGTGAGGAGCATGAAAAACAGAAATTCGAAGGAATTTCCCAAGCCATCTTTGTGGATTTTTCAAAGGCAGAAAAAAGGTTGGCTTTAAATATGCCATTAATGCAGTTTTGCCTTTATGCCGGCCTGCTTTTACTTTCCTGGTTCGGTGCCAAAGAGATTATTGCCAGTAATAACAATCCGGTTATCGGGCTTTCGACAGGGGAACTGACCAGCCTCATTACCTATACGCTGCAGATCCTGATGAGTTTAATGATGCTTTCCATGGTATTCGTTATGATCATCATGTCCCGAGCCTCAGCGGAACGTATTGTGGAAATTTTGAATGAGGAAAGCGATCTCAAAAACGGACAAAATCCAATATATACAGTAAAAGACGGTTCGATAACTTTTGAAGATGTTTCTTTTTTATATTCAAAAAAAGCCGACAAGCCGGTGCTTAGCGGCATCAATCTATCCATTGCCTCTGGAGAAACCGTAGGGATTCTCGGCGGCACCGGTTCATCCAAATCGAGCCTTGTCCAGCTTATTCCCCGACTTTATGACGTTTCAAACGGAAAAGTGACCGTTGGCGGAATCGATGTGCGGGATTATGATCTTGAATCGCTCCGCAATCAAGCAGCGATGGTTCTCCAGAAGAATATCCTGTTTTCGGGCACGATCAAAGAGAATCTGCGCTGGGGCAATGAAAACGCCACAGATGAAGATTTGATTCACGCCTGTAAACTCGCTCAGGCTGATGGTTTTATCCGGGAATTCCCCAATCAATATGATACTTATCTTGAGCAGGGCGGTGCCAACGTTTCCGGCGGACAAAGACAACGACTGTGTATTGCACGCGCATTGCTGAAAAAACCCAAAATCCTGATCCTTGACGATTCGACCAGTGCAGTTGACACAAAGACCGACCAGCTAATCCGTCAGACATTTCAAAAAGACATTCCGGACACAACGAAAATAATCATT
>CAYWSF010000070.1:0-7356 GCA_964460725.1 uncultured Desulfosporosinus sp. | reverse complement strand
TTACCCATCTCGGTGTTCATAGCAGTTGCCACAACAACACCTTCACCCCGGCCATAGGTTACCATGGTAGACATAAAGGCAATGTTGGACTGATCACCAAGCGGTATTTTCGGATCCTGATGAATTGCCCGAGCGTCTTTTTCGGCTGGAACAGACTCTCCGGTTAAAGCCGATTCTTCGATCTGAAGATTAGCACTCTCGATCAGCCGGATATCAGCCGGCACAAATCTGCCGACATCGAGAATAACAATATCACCGGGGACAATTTCATCGGAATTTATTTCTTCAGTTTTCCCATTTCGCCTGACTATCGCTTTTGGCGCCGTCATTTTTTGAAGCGCCTGAATGGACTTTTCAGCCTTATACTCTTGAACAACCCCAATAAGCGCATTAAGTATAATAACTAACAGAATGATTAATGCATCAATATACTCATGAATAATAATAGTAATTGCCGCGGCGCCGAGCAGGACATAAATAAGCATGTTTTTAAGCTGAGAAATGAACATCGAAACTAAGCTTTTCTTGGGCTTACCCTTAAGTTTATTCTCACCATGAATGGCACGCTGAGCGTTAACTGCTTCGGCTGTAAGGCCCCGGCCCGGATCAACTTTAAATTCTTGTAAAACTTCTTCTGCTGATTTAGAAAACCACATTTGCAAGTCCCCCCCCGCCATATTAAGTCCAAGATTGCAGTATATATCACCTTATGAGCCGCTATATATAAGCATCCACAGTTATCAGTTACAGTACAGTAATAATTATATCCATTTTTTTATGCCTAATCATACCTTTCTATATTTATCAAAAGATTTAAAATATCTTTACACAGTCAACAATTATTGACATTAGCTCAATCATTTGTTTTTTATCCCTTATATTTCTTTATCCTTAATAAATTCAACGCAATTAACTTGCCTTCCAAGCGATTAATTAATGCACTTAATTTCTGGCTTTGGCTAAGAGCTGAGAGCGCTTCGCGGACTTTGCCTTTTCATATTCCTTCTTGTAAACACCAATTATCTCGGTGGAAAAATTATTAGCGTTCAATTCAGCCTGCATGGCATTTAGGGTGCCGAAAAATTTTTCGTCCATGTTCGCCTCAAGCGTTCTAGCGGCTTGTAAATATTTTTGGGCAAATTTTGAACGGTTGAACGTGCCGTCCTTTTTACTCTGTTTATACTCTTGAACTGCAGCAGCATATAGAGTGTCTAAACGGCCTAAGGCCACACTCTGCAAAGAACTTAGTTGAGCCTCGTGCTTATTATTAATTTCGTCGTACGCAGCCGCTGCTGTATCTCCCTGTTCAGGAGTTAAGGTTTGCGCCGTATGGCCTTCATCATTATCTGAATTGGCCGAACTAATTGGATTTAATGGATTGACTGGATTGACTGGATTGTTATTACTATTATCATTTGAATTTTCATTATTCTGCGTTGGATTAACTATCTTTTCATCATCGAAGGAGAAAAAATCTGTTCCAAATTCATTATTGAGTTGTTGTTGGATTTCTGGGCTAGGTTTAAAATACTTATTGTATCCCCAAACACCACCTAAAGCTAGACATAGAATCACAATACCTGTAATTTTAAATAATTTTTTCTTCATAAAAACTACCACCAGCCCCCACCAAAGTTGAACACTCAAATTTAACTGCCCAAGCTTAATGCCACAAGCTTAATAAGGCAAAGCACAACTAGAACAAAAAAACAATAACCAAAGCTTTTATAATTTGTGAATGAATAGAATATCGGCTATAATCATAAAAAGGTAGATTTTGCCGCTACAACCGGCATGAAATATTCTACTACGAAAAACCTCATTATAAGAGATGAACAATGGCTTTGCATGTAGAACGATTATGTCCAACTCATGTTGACCATATTATACCATGTTGTTTAAGATAGCACTATCGAGGGGGCAACAAATAAAAAATTTAATGGGGAAGTTCATTGAAATAATAACAAAAATGATAAACGATTGGAGTATAATTATGAACATTTTGGTAACCTTAAATTCCAATTATATTAAACCTTTAAAGGTGATGCTTAAGTCTCTCTTTTTAAACAATCAGAACGAGAAGTTTGTGATTTATTTGATGCATGCAAATCTTAGTGCGGCAGAGGTAGAGGATCTGGCCGGCTTTATTGAAGCACATGGCAGTCGATTAGAAGTGATCAAAGTAGAGGATAGCTGCTTTGCAGAAGCCCCTATCCTTTTGCATTATACAAAAGAAATGTATTTTCGGCTTTTGGCTTATCAATTGCTGCCACAGGATTTGGACCGGATTCTCTATCTAGACCCGGATATTCTGATCATCAATTCAGTCAGAGAACTATATCATAAAGATCTCGAAGGTTATTTATATGCAGCTGCTGATCATGACAGGGTATCCGTCAAGGGAGTTAATAAGATGAGATTGCATGCGTTCGAGATAGATGTTTACTATAACTCCGGTGTGCTTTTAATGAACCTTGCGTTGCTGAGACAGGATGCCGATGAGCAGGAGATCTATCGATTTGTTGAGGAAAATCGGTCAAAGCTGATTATGCCGGATCAGGACATTTTAAATGCTTTGTACGCTAAACAGATCCTGCGTCTTGATGAAAAGCTGTATAATTACGATGCCCGCTATTATAATTATTACAAGCTTGCCAGCAACGGAACTTTTGATATGGATGAGGTTATTAACAACACTGCCATTTTGCATTTTTGCGGCAAGAAAAAGCCGTGGCAAAAAAAATACTCCGGCAAATTTCACGCCCTTTATAAACATTATGAAAAACTAACAAACATGTCATCCCAATAGAAAGAAGGTATCAGGGTTTGAAACCAGCGCACATCATAACGGAGGTTTCCCGGATAATCCTTTTTGTGATTGCCCTCGCAGTTCAGCTTTTGTTCATAATTGCTTTCATTCTCTGGTTCCAACAGTATTTTGTAATCTACTACGGCATCAGTGTTCTTATCAGTATTGTTCTTGTCTTGAAGATTTTGAATAATAGAAGCAATCCCGCCTATAAAATAGCATGGATTATTGCTCTTATGCTTTTTCCGATTTTTAGCGGATTGCTCTATCTTTTCTTCAGTGGTTTCAAAACAAGCAAAAAGACAAAAAAAAGGATGAAGTCTATCACGCTTAAAACTATTAAAGCGTTTGTCCCTATGCACGGAATCTTGGAATCCATTCAAGAACAGAATGCTGATGCCGGAAATCAGTCAAGATTCATACAAGACCGTTCTTACTATCCGCCTTATTTCAATGACTGTGCCGAATATCTGCCCAGCGGAGAAAGTAAATTTGAAAGGTTAAAGGAAGAACTCAAAAAAGCAAACCACTTTATCTTCCTGGAGTATTTTATCATTGAAGAAGGCGTGATGTGGAACAGTATCCTGGAAATATTGCAGGAAAAGGCTTCAAGCGGTGTGGATGTGCGTGTTATTTATGATGATTTAGGTTGTCTAACAAAACTACCCTATAACTATAATCAAATACTTGAGGATATGGGCATTAAATGCTGTGTTTTTAATCCTCTCGTACCGGTCTTGTCCTCAAGGTTGAACAATAGGGATCATCGGAAGATTCTAGTCATTGATGGACATACCGGATTCACCGGTGGGATTAATCTTGCTGACGAATATATTAATAAAGTTAACCGGTTTGGGCATTGGAAAGATTCAGCAATAATGATAAAAGGTCAGGCCGTATGGAACCTGACTGTCATGTTCCTCGCCGTATGGGATAATCTTCGGGGAACCACGAATGATACAGACCTTCTTTATAACAAAAATGTGCCGCAGCTGACAAAGGAAAGTGATGGTTACGTGCAGCCTTTCGGCGACACCCCTCTGGATGATGAGTTAATAGCCGAAGGGGTGTATCTTAATTTAATTAATAAAGCCAAAAAATATATTTATATCACGACACCATATCTGATCCTTAACAATGAGGTGACAACGGCACTATGCTTAGCAGCCAAAGGTGGCGTCGATGTGCGCATCATCACCCCGCATCATGCGGATAAATGGTACGTACATGCTGTTTCCCGATCCTACTATCATATCCTTGTCGAAAGTGGGGTAAGGATATATGAATATGTTCCAGGATTTATTCATTCCAAGAATATAGTAGTGGATGATGAATATGGCATGGTAGGAACGATAAACTTAGACTACAGAAGCCTTTATCTCCACTTAGAGTGTGCCGTCTGGTTGTACCGCTGCCGCTGTATTTTTGATATTTTAAGCGATTTTCAAGAGACAATAACCGTCTGCCAAGAAATCACAATGGCATATTTAAATAAGATTCCACGGTCTAAAGCCTTAATGATGTTGATCCTAAGGGTCTTGGCGCCACTAATGTAACCCTTTTTTGCCATGTTTCGCTGAAAGTTTATACTATAATTTACTTAAATTAGTATCCATACCAAGTACCTGGGTAATTCTATCTTTTACAATAAAAAAGATGCCCCTCACTTTTGAAAACGCAATTAACCCAAACTATAATTAGAAAGATGTGATTTCTTATTGTTTGTTAGTCTATGATGGTACGGTTCTTTTTCGATGTTAAGAAATAAACAAGGGTAGGAATGCTAATGAAAAAGATCACTTTCACGCAAGAAATGAATCAGGAAGACAAAAAAATTTTAAATAAAACCAATCTTTCTGAGATATTTCTTTCTGGTGAAGAATCGCCAATTTACCTTGAAGTTGTTCATAATGTCAATTCCGCAATAGGTCTTTTGCAAGATTCCATTCAAGATATCCTCATACGCTTTGAATTGGTAACTAAGGCCATTAAGGTTGGTTTATGGGATATGGTGATTAACCACGCTGATCCTCTAAATCCAGACAACGAGTTTATCTGGGCCGATGATTTTCGGAAAATGCTCGGATTTAAGGACAAACTGGATTTCCCTAATGTTCTGAATAGTTGGTCATCCAGACTTCACCCTAATGATAAAGAGCGGGTATTAAGAGCCTTAGCAAGTCATATTATGGATTATTCCGGACGCACACCCTACGATATAGAATACCAGCTTCAACTGAAAACGGGTGAATACCGCTGGTTTAGAGCAACTGGCACTACTATCCGCACTAGGAAAGGCAATCCTTTAAGGATTGCCGGTGCAATATTTGATATCCATAATAAGAAACTTCAAGAACAAGCACAGGAAGAGTATGCTCGTTTGGAAAAACTAAATCTTATTGGTCAGTTAGCAGCCGGAATCAGTCATGAGATAAGAAATCCTTTAACAACAATTAAAGGGTTTTTACAACTCTTTAGTACGAGGCCGGAATATACTAGGGATAAAGAAAATATGGCTTTGATGGTTTCCGAGATTGACCGCGCAAATTCTATAATTTCCGATTTTTTGTCATTAGCAAAAGTAAACACAGGTAATGCTAAAACCCTAAATATCAATGAAATTATCAGAGGAATTTTACCTATGCTCGAAGTGGATGCCTTTAATAATAATAAACAAGTTGTTTTTGAACCTACTGATGTTCCCGATAAAATTATGAACATTAATGAAATAAAACAACTTATTTTAAATTTAGTTCGTAACGCTATAGAAGTCACCCCTCAAGGTGGAACTATATCAATAAGCACCTATCTAGAAGAAAAGAAAGTTGTGTTAGCTATTAAGGATCAAGGTAATGGCATACCTGCAGAAATACAAGATAAAGTTGGCACTCCGTTTTTTACAACTAAAGAAACCGGTACGGGTCTTGGACTAGCAATTTCTAAAGGAATAGCCCGGAGAAATAATGCAATTATTGTGTTTGAAACCGGGAAAAACGGAACAATCTTTAAAACAATTTTTTCTTAATCATTAAAAAATATGAAACAACTTTACCCTTTTCGCTATTTGTATACGATTCATGATATGATTATCAGGATAATTATTAGGATAAGTGATAGATAAGTGATAGATAAGTGATAGATAAGTGATAGATACATAATTGGGGGGTATCATATGATTTTGACAACCACACCATCGGTAGAAAACCATAGAATCACGTCTTATTTAGGCATTATCACTGGAGAAGCAATTATGGGTGCCAATATAATGCGTGATATATTTGCCAGCATTACGGATGTTATCGGCGGACGTTCCGGAGCTTATGAGGAAAAATTACAGGAAGCGCGTCAAATTGCTTTGCAGGAATTGGCGAACCGTGCAGCACGGTTAGGAGCAAATGCTGTGGTAGGTGTTGATTTGGATTATGAAGTAATCGGCAAAAACGGCAGCATGTTAATGGTTAGTGCTTCAGGAACAGCCGTCCGTGTAGAGTAGGATGTAACAAACAAAAGAGCGCTTCGTGTCAAACACCAAGCACTCTATCTTCTACAATACTATTATTATTTTTGATGCTAGAGACTAAATGATTCACCTGGTTTTAAGTCAATCACTTCAGTTCGTGGGGCTTTTTCTTTAGCTAATTGCAGAAATTCAGACGTGTCTTGGACAAGAACAGGGAATGTGGCATAGTGGATTGGGATTGCAGTTTTCGGCTGAAGTAAGCGCAAGCTATAGGCTGCTTGTAGCGGATCCATTACAAAAACACTGCCAATTGGCACCAAAGCGAGATCGATATTGTAAATCTCCCCCAGTATTTCCATACTGGCAAAAATGCCGGTGTCTCCCGCATGATATATGGTTTTTCCATCTTCTAAGGTAACTATATAACCACACCCACTTGCAGCTACGCTTGAGTGGAAGGCTTGCGTCATTGTGATTTTAACTCCTTTAACTTCAATAGTGCCTCCTATATTCATGCCCATACCATATACAGCAATGTTGTCCGAAAATTTCTCGAAACTGCCGACTAATTCCGGTTGTACCACAATAGTAGAACCATATTTTTCAACAAAGTATGGTATATCTGAGCCAATATGGTCAAAATGATCATGACTGACGAGGATAATATCTACTTTTCCGATATCCTCCTTCTTTACAGGACAACTCGGATTATCAGTAATCCATGGGTCAATGAGGATAGTCGTTCCTTGTTGGCTGGTAATGAGACAGGCCGCATGACCAAGCCATTTTACTTCATTCATCAAATCTTCCTCCTAATATTATCTAATCCTTTATAATAACTTTTTAAGGCCTTAATTAATAAACAACAGAACCTCCTTTCTTAACCTTAACTCTTATTCTATATTTAAAATCTTTTTTCCTGCAAATCGCCACAAACTTACAAAAAAAGTGTTAATCTGACACTTTCGGAAATGTAACAGGGGGACGGTCTAGTTGCATACGTCCCTTTTTTATACCATACTATCAATAGACCTAACCCAACTTCCCGCTAAACAGGTCTCAAACCCTTGATACGTCTCACTTTGTC
>CAYWSF010000069.1:0-7368 GCA_964460725.1 uncultured Desulfosporosinus sp. | reverse complement strand
AGGGCGTACTAACACTCTTCCTTGGTCGCCAAGTGCTTGTTTCGCTTCTTTTACCTTTACAAGCAACCTTTCATCCTGCATTATCCGTTCTTTATGTTCTACCACAGCATTGAGATGCACTTGTGGTAATTGTTGCATTTGAGAAGCGAGTTGGGAGAGCGGCATTTTTTGCTCCTTCATGACCGATAATAAGTGGAGGGCGGATAATAATCCATCGCCGGTTGTATTTTGATCCAGGAAAATAATATGTCCTGACTGTTCTCCACCAAGCTTTGCCCCGGTTCTGAGCAATTCTTCCATCACATAACGGTCTCCAACTTGCGTCTCATAGATGGTGATCCCTGCCTTTTTTAAGGCTAGATGCAAACCAAGATTACTCATAACGGTTACCACAATAGCATCTTGAACCAAAGTACTTTTTGCCTTTTGCGCTAAAGCACAAATAACCATTATGAAATCCCCGTCTACAATATTTCCTTGTTCATCCACTGCAATAAGACGGTCCGCATCGCCGTCCATGGCCAGCCCTAAATCTGCGCCATATTCCAAAACTGCCCGTTGTAACTGTTCCGGATGAGTTGAACCGCAATTGGCATTGATATTAATGCCATCCGGTGTATTACAAATCGTAATTACCTCTGCTCCAACTTCTTGCAATACTGTGGGGCCTGCATAGGATGCCGCGCCGTTAGCACAATCCAAAATAACCTTAATTCCATTCAGACTGCCTACCGTACCTTTGAGAAAATCAATATAACGACGCTCCGCATCGTCAACTTTAATAACCTGTCCGACTTTGCCGCCAATCGGTACCTCCCAGGGTTTTTCCTTGCTTAAAACAATACTTTCTATTTCCTCTTCAATCCGATCCGGCAGCTTATGCCCGGTTGAACCAAAGAATTTTATTCCATTATCCTGTACAGGGTTATGGGATGCCGAGATCACAACCCCTGCACTGGCATCAAGCGCGCGCGTTAAAAATGCAATACCTGGTGTCGGTAAGACCCCAACTGGTAAAACATCCGCTCCAACTGAACAAATGCCGGCGATCAGTGCAGCTTCAAGCATATCCCCGGAAATCCGAGTATCTTTACCGATTACAATTTGTGGATGCTGATATTCCTTACTCAGGACGTAAGCACCCGCTTGCCCAAGCTGAAAAGCGAGACCCGGCGTAAGCTGACTGTTGGCTACGCCGCGCACGCCATCTGTTCCAAAAAGTTGACCCAATTCTGTTCCCACCTTGTAAGTTTTTTTATTCACAATGACTATTTTCCAACATTTTATCATACTACTCTACCTTAGTATAATGTGCAACGAAATATATTTTTCCAATCAGTTTTCCGTCACAGAGTCTCCTTGTTGTTAAAAGTCCCCCTACCGTCAGTCAAAGCCATACTCTGTTTAGGATTTTGCTTTGAGACTATAGTTTACTTGTGGAGTGCTTGGCAATGTTACACCCGGTGGGAGTTGCCAGTAAACTTCCACATTAGGATAATTCCCTGCTTCCTGACCGGTGGCATCAACCCACAGTTGAATCTGGTCAGGTGTCACATCTTTCAAAATATCGGGCAAACCCTCTACAATTATGTTAATGGGAGCGATCGGTTGTTCCGGTGCCAGACCCTCCTCAAGATTACGAATTTCAACCTCCACTCCGGTAATCTCCTTTTGAATGATTCCCGGTCCAATTTGAACAATAACACTCAAAGTGGTTCCGGGAATAAAAGAAACCCCCTGCGGTAACTTCACGCTCTCAATTGGAATCTGGAACACTTTATCTTCCGCCAAATCGGTGACATCTACCGGGCCCAGGCTCAAAGAATCAAATCCTTTTAGAGCTTGAGGTGTCCCTAATACCTGGACACTGTTTGGAGAAGAAACTATGGAACTCAGAACTTTCCCCTGGGTAGGAGTCCCGCTGCTTGCTGCTCTTAAAGGAACCGTCTTAGAAGAAAGCCCCTTTGGCAAAACCGGAACTATCACCTCTACCGCACTTGGATAAGCGCTTAAAATATCGGCGGCAGTCGGATTAGGTCCAAGAATGGGTTTGCCCTCTTTATCACGAAAACTTACCGGTCGAGTAACCTGAAGTGTTTCACTAATCCCTGCTGCACTAACATCCACACTCAATGTTGTCAGGGTACTAAGCATGGAACTCGGACCACGCACATTAACCGCTGACGGTTTTACAAAGGGTGTGCCTAAGTGATACCCTTCCGCAGGAACACCCGAAACAGCTGCCTCCACCAAAACCGTCTTCTCTTGGACAATATCCAGCTGCAATTTTATGCTCGCCGGTTGAACATCCACTACATTTGTTCCCACAGGGGAATTTACTTTTATATCATAACTTCGTTCTCCCGGTTCACTGCCGGAAAGATCAATTTCCGCATAAATATCTTTAATATTCGCACTCGGGTTAATTCCTTGTAAACGAACACGCACCAAGGGAAGCTGAGTCATCACTACCATATTGGGAGGCAAGCCGGTGGTTACAAGCGGTATCGTCACCGGCTGTTCAGGGATAATTTCTCCCGTTGTCCCTTGATTCATGACAAATAACCAAAAGAGAATGGCAGCTAATAAAGAAATTACCTTCGCTCCGAGGTTTCGCCGAAAGATATTGGTCATGGGCTACCACCTCCAAAATGGAATGGCTGATGAAGAAACGGTTTTAACTTCCAGTTCTCTCAACAACAATTCCTGTAACATTTTTTCATCCAAAAAGCGCGTCAGTACCCCATCAATCCCCACCGAAATAGCTCCCGTTTCCTCTGAGACAACAATAGCTATGGCATCAGTAATTTCTGTTAAGCCAATGGCCGCCCGATGGCGTGTCCCTAATTCCTTTTGGATATTAGGGTTTTCGGATAACGGGAGAAAGCACCCTGCCGCAGCCACACGATCTCCCCGAATAATCACAGCTCCATCATGTAAGGGGGTATTGGGCATAAATATATTGACCAGAAATTCGGAAGAAACCACCCCGTCAATTTTAATCCCGGTTTCCACAAAATCTTGAACGCCGGTTTTCCGTTCAAGTACCATCAAAGCGCCAATCCGGTTTTTTGACAGAACCTGCGTGCAATGCACTAACTCTTTGGCGACCTGTGCCGAATCATTTACTCCCGTCGCTATGGGATGACGGGTAAAAAAGCTCCCCCGTCCTAGTTGCTCCAATGCTTTTCTCAGCTCAGGCTGGAATACTATCGGTATCGCAATCACAAACATTTGTAATAGTTTATCCAATAGCCAGCTAATCGTAGTAAGTTCAAAAAATTTCGCTAGTAAAGACACAATCACCAAAACCATTACGCCCTTTACCAGCTGCACGGCACGCGTACGTTTGATAAGCATATAGATTTGGTAAAAGACCACAGCTACTATGATGATATCAATAGCACTCCGCAACCCAAAATTGCGATATTGAGATAAGAACTCTGCCATGGTCTTCCTCCTTCCCTGTGCTCATCAAACTACTTACAAGCCATTATTTATATATTAAAATAAAAATCCCTGAGCCCCCAACCCCTTCCCCGCTTAAAACTTATCTATTGATAATCTAGTGCTTTGGCAATTTAAAAGTATTCTTCAAGGATACTATCTGATTGAAGACAAGCTTACTATTCTGAACGGAATATAATGAATCAACGTTAAAGTATCCCTGTCTCACAAACTGAAATTTTTCCTGAGGTTTTGCGCCTTTAATGTTCGGCTCCACGAACCCATGAGTGATCTCCAAGGATTGAGGATTAAGTTCTTCATCCAACATTAACGGCTCATATAATCTAAACTCTACCGGTACGGCTTGGGAGGCTTCTACCCAGTGGATCGTCCCTTTGACCTTCCTTCCTGTAAAACCCGTTCCACTTCTGGTCTCCGGATCATAAGTACAGTGCAGTTCAATCACTTTTCCGGTGTTATCCTTCACTACATTATTACACTTTATAAAATAGGCATGTCTCAAGCGCACTTCATTTCCCGGAAAGAGTCTGTGATATTTGGCGGGGGGATTTTCCATAAAATCGTCTTGCTCAATATAAACTTCGCGTGAAAAAGGAATTTGCCGCGTACCCATTTCCGGATTTTCCGGGTTATTTTCAGCATCCAGCATTTCCACCTGATCTTCCGGATAGTTCGTAATAACTACCTTAAGCGGCTTTAACACGGCCATCGTTCTCGGGGCTTTAAGTTTCAGGTCTTCGCGAATAAAATGTTCGAGCATCTTAGCATCAACTTTACTATCTGCTTTAGCTACCCCTATTTCCCTGGCGAAGGCACGTATGGCCTCAGGTGTGTAACCTTTACGCCGCAGTCCGGAGATAGTCGGCATACGTGGATCGTCCCAACCATCCACTACTTTTTCATCAACCAATTGTTTAAGCATCCGCTTACTCATCACCGTATTCGTAATATTCAGACGCGCAAATTCATATTGGTGAGGGACACTTTCCATTTCACATTCCTGTATTACCCAATCATACAAGGGACGATGGTCCTCAAATTCCAACGTGCAAATTGAATGGGTAACTCCTTCAATCGCATCTTCTAAAGGATGTGCAAAATCGTACATTGGATAAATACACCATTTATCCAATGTATTATGATGAGACGCATGCGCTATCCGGTAGAGTACCGGATCTCGCATATTAATATTGGGTGAAGCCATGTCAATTTTAGCTCGTAATACTTTTTCACCGTCTTTGAATTTTCCATTGCGCATATCCTCAAACAAGGCCAAGTTTTCTTCCACCGTCCGGTTACGGGAAGGACTGATGCTGCCGGCTTCTGTCAATGTTCCGCGCATTTGCCGTATTTCTTCGGCGCTGGCATCACAAACATAGGCTTTACCTTTTTTTATGAGTAAAACCGCACGGTTATACATTTCCTCAAAATAATCTGAGGCAAAGAACAACTTGTCCCATTTATATCCCAGCCACAAGACATCTTCCTTAATGGATTCCACGTATTCCGTGTCCTCTTTAGTCGGATTTGTATCATCAAAGCGCAGGTAGGTCTTACCCTTGAATTCAGCAGCCAATTCAAAGTTTAAAATAATTGATTTGGCATGTCCGATATGTAGATATCCATTAGGCTCCGGAGGGAAGCGCGTAATAACATGATCTACTTTACCCGCTGCCAGATCTTCGATAATTATATTTCTGAGAAAATTCGAGGTGGGTTTACTTTCCATAGCAATCAACCTTTCATGCAAATGAACCTGTTTCTTTCAATACTACCAGTTTTACCCTTGCTCTAAATAATACTGCATCGACAGCCAGAGTTCAACTTTCTTTGACAACCATCGGCTGCAGTTTCAAATATCAGCTTTGATATTATGATCCGGCTCTTACTCAAATACGAGTTTTTGACACATTACGTTAAATATAGTATACAAATCAACACTTTCAAGTTGCGGAACTTCCATAATCAGTCATTTGCCTGCGTGTTTGAGTAAGAGCCTAAAATCCTTCCAAAAAGCCTATTACTTAGGTTGACCAGTCCACTAAGTAACAGGCTTGTTTGACCTTCTAAACTAAACTTACGAAGACCTGATTTCTACAAGTTCCACTGACACATCCTGCGTTTTGTTTTCACGGAAGATTGTCACCGTTACCGTATCACCTGGCTTATACTTGAACAACTCACGGGTTAATCTCAGAGAGTTCTTAATTTCCTCGCCATTAATCTTCGTAATAATATCCCCGGCTTGAATGCCTGCTTTAGCAGCCGGTCCGCCCGGTGTAACCTTAGAAACGTAGGCCCCTGTCGGCCACCCTCTTTGACTGGCGAATTCAGCTGTATAACGAGGATCAACATGAACCTCCAAACCGGGATGAGCGGCGTATCCTTTTTCAATCAGCTGTGTAATTGTCGGTAAGGCGTCTGAAATCGGGATCGCAAAACCCATACCTTCAAATCCCGCTTGTTGATTCTTTGCGGAATTAATTCCGATCACTTGACCCTGGTAATTTACCAGGGGCCCCCCACTGTTTCCCGGATTAATAGCCGCATCAGTTTGGATGAGGTTAACAAAACCTACTTCCCCCTGGATTTCCAGGATCCGATTTGTTGCTGAAACATAACCAACGGTTACGGAGCGCGCAAATTCTTCCCCGCCGGGGTTACCGATCGCCACCACCGGTTCACCGACTTGGATAATTGAAGAATCCCCCAATTGCGCCGCAGTCAGTTCCTTTGTATCTGCTATTTTAACTACCGCTAAATCCGTGCGCTCGTCGGCTCCCACCAGCTTTGCATCAATATTTCGGCCATCCGCCAAACTTACCATGATTTTTTCTGCTCCGGCAATAACATGGTTGTTGGTAACAATGTAGCCATTTTTGGCATCAACAATAAAGCCGGAGCCACTTCCCACTTCCGTTAAACCGCTCTCACCGAAGAAGGACGCCACCGTCCGGAAATTTG
The DNA here is from genome assembly GCA_964460725.1 of uncultured Desulfosporosinus sp. Lineage (GTDB taxonomy): Bacteria > Bacillota > Desulfitobacteriia > Desulfitobacteriales > Desulfitobacteriaceae > Desulfosporosinus. The sequence goes on along the minus strand of CAYWSF010000069.1, from coordinate 936 downwards.
CTATTCCAACCACAGCAGGGCCGGTAGCTTTCGCGATTTGAGCAACCGGAAAATTACTTTCCTCTGTACTGACGATGGGGGTTGTTGCCCCATCGTTTAATACCACTTGATTTGTGGGCACTTGATTATTTCCGTATATTGATGGCACCAGTGCCACCGCAATTACCCCACCCAGCAAAGCACTAATTAAAGATACTGCCACTGTTTTGAAAAAGCCAGGTCTTTTGCTGGAATAATCATCATTATAACTCATGTCTCTCCCTCCTTTGCGGATTTATTCCTTCAGCATGACCAGTTCATGCGGCAAATGACGCGGGGCAGCCTGTACCTGTATATTCTTGTACTTGCTTGATTGATTTGCATCCCTGAACATGCGCTTAACCGTAGACAAGGCGATTTCCGGAGTATTATTTTCTTCACTAAGATGGGCTAGAATAATCCGTTGGGTGTTTTCTGCCGACCATTCTAATAATCCTTCGACTAACTGTTTATTTTCAAGGTGCCCATATTGTCCCTTAATCCTCTTCTTCAAATACGCCGGATACGGACCGGTTTCTAACAGCTGACCATCATAATTAGCTTCAACAATAAAGGCATCACACCCTTTCAGATGACGGTGCATTTCTTCGGTAATTATGCCGCTGTCTGTAGCAATGCCAACCGCCAAGTCTCTCTTATTTTTATGTTTGAGCCGCAAGGCTTTTATCCCGAAGCTTTCCTGACTATCGTGTGAAGTAGGGTAGAGTAAGATATTAAGCCCGGCACATGAAAATGATTTCTGAACTTTTATTCGTTGATTATCCGCCAGCTTACCAAGCTTAGGATTCAATACCTCCCACAGACCGGCTGTCGCATAGATCGGTATCCTTAGTTTACGGGCGAGCACACCTACACCGCGGATATGGTCCACATGTTCATGCGTTACGACAATTCCCT
>CAYWSF010000068.1:0-7396 GCA_964460725.1 uncultured Desulfosporosinus sp. | reverse complement strand
AATCGTTCCCGCAGCCTGAAGACGTTCAGTCACAGTCGCATTATATGGCGGAATAAAGTTTTCCAACATCTTTGAGGCACAGCTTGTGCGAACCCCTTCCGTACAAATGTTATCCTTCAAGGCCATTGGTATTCCTTCTAAGGGACCAATCTCCTCTCCCTGGGCAATCCGGCGGTCCACCTTTGCCGCCTGATCCAGCGCCTGATCTTCTGTAACTGTCAAGTATGCTTGTAAAGTAGGATCCACAGTCTGAATGCGCTCAATATGTGCTTTTGTTAACTCTGTAGAGCTGACGTTCTTACTCGCGAGAAGCTTATGCAGTTCACTGATTGATTTTTCAATCATTATAATCCCGATGCCCTCCTTTCCAGGTAAAAGGTTAAATTATTCTCGGCACCTTAAAAAAACCCTCTTCCTTCTGCGGGGCATTGCTTAAAGCTTTCTCCTGATTAAGCGATGGCCCTGTTTGGTCCTCGCGCAGGACATTGAATAAAGGATCAACATGAGGAGTAGGCAACACATCGTCTGTGTCCAGCCGTTCCAACATTTCCTCATAGTCTAAAATCAAGTTGAGTTTTTCTGTATGCTCTAGAATTTCTGATTCAGTCAGCTCTAAACGCGCCAAAGCTGCTACATGTTCAACGCCTTCACGTGAAATTGTCATTTTATTCACCTTTCTTAGCGTAACAAGGGGATGGCAGTCTGTGTTAAAAAAACCTTTAACTTGCGATTTGCCAAGAGTTTACTCGATCATCGCCATGAGGTCATCTTCCGAAATTACTTTCACGACGCCCAGGGCCTGGGCCTTCTTCAACTTATCTCCGGCGCCCTCACCGGCAACTAAATATGTTGTATTCTTAGACACACTACCAACCACCCGACCACCATGCGCCTTGATCATTTGAGATGCTTCTTCGCGCGACATATTGGGCAGTGTGCCGGTTAAAACAAAAGCTGCACCCTCGAACCGATTGTCAATTATCCCGCTGCCGGCTTTTGATTTCATATTCACACCTGCCGCTTCCAGCCGCTCCAAAATAGACTTGGTTTCCGGCTGAGCAAAAAAATTGCAGATCGCTGCGGCACTGATATCCCCTATTCCTTTGATCATTTTTAAGCTATCACAATCCGCTGTGGCAATGGCGGAGATATCAGGGAAGTTTTTCTCCAAAATTCCCCCGGCATGTTTTCCGATATTGGGTATCCCAAAGCCATTTATTAGCCGCTCCAGATTCTGGTCTTTTGATCGCTCTATCGCTGCCAGGAGATTATCGGTGCTGGCCGTATAATCCGACTCCTTCTGCTTGCGCGGTCGCCCATCCTTACGTAAGGCGACTTTCTTACGCGGGCGTGGAATAATGCCATTCGCAATAAACCCATCCCGACGCTCTTTAAGATAATATAGATCAGCGATATCCCTAATATAGCCCTTATTGATCAGAGCGTGAACAACGGCTATACCCAGACCGTCAATATCCATTGCTCCCCGGGAAGCAAAATGAACAATTCGCCGCACTATCTGCGCCGGGCAGTTAAGTCCACTGCAAAGGATGTCAACTCCATTTTCAACCTTTAAAGCAGGTGCCCCACAAACCGGACACTTATCCGGAATTTGAAATGGCACCGTTCCATCCGGACGTTGTTCTTTTACGACACTGACTATTTGCGGGATAATTTCTGCCGCCTTACGCACGATGACAGTATCGCCAATCCGGATATCCAGGCGTTCAATCTGATCCTGGTTATGTAAAGATGCGCGCGCTACCGTAGTGCCTGCCAACCTGACCGGCTGTAAAACAGCCAGCGGAGTAAGCCTGCCGGTTCGGCCAACATTGACTTCAATATCCAGCACCGCGGTTTGTTTTTCTTCGGGAGGATATTTGTAAGCGGCAGCCCACCGGGGCACTTTTGAAGTAGCCCCTAATTTCTGGCGATCTATTAAATTGTCAACCTTTACTACTGCACCATCGATACCAAAGGGCAGCTCACCGCGCATTTCACCAATTGAAGAAATAGCATCCCAGACTTCTTGCTCTGTACTGCATTTAACGTGGAATAAGACTGGAAATCCTTGCTGGGAAAACCAATCCAGGGTCTCAAGGTGAGAGGTAAATTCCTTACCTTCAAGTGCTTGGAGATTGAAAATAAAGATCGATAAATTTCGTTCTGCAACCACATTGGCATCCAATTGCCGCAAAGTGCCGGCCGCACAATTTCGCGGGTTGGCAAATAATTTGCCCTCCATTTCTTCCTGCCGCGCATTTACAGCCTCAAACGCATCATTATCCATATAAACTTCACCGCGCACTTCCAGATAAGGAAGTTTTTCCGGTATTCTTTGCGGAATAGTGTCTATCATTTTTAGATTTTCAGTGATGTCTTCACCATAGCTTATGCCGTCACCCCGCGTCATTCCCTGAACGAATTCCCCTTCTCTGTAGCGCAGAGCAACTGACAGTCCGTCAATCTTATGTTCTACTATAAATATCGGATTTTGGAGTTCTTGTTGCATTTTATAAATAAAGTCATTTACTTCTCCTCTGGAGAACTTATCATCGAGAGACAGCATCGGTACATCATGCTTAACCTGCTTACCGGCTTGCCGTTTCACTCGCTCACCGACACGTTGCGTAGGCGAAGATGCTATTTTCAATTCTGGATGCTTTTCTTCCAGCTCTACTAATTCCCGCAGCAGCATGTCGTATTCATAATCAGATATTTCCGGTTCATGATCGTCAAAGTATTTGCGATCATGGTATTTAATTAACTTCCGCAGTTCCCGCGCACGTTTTTTAATATCCATATGGAATAATCCTCCGCTTTTTTAACGGCCTTTTTTACGGTTTAATTTATTATGGTCAAGCCACAGAAAAAAGTGACTCCCATTTATGTTTTGAGAATTAATAAGTGATTCTGCTGCAGAAAAACCCCTATTTTTACATTATTGAGGTTTTCATATAGCATAGGAAGTTGATAGTTTGCCACTAAATATGTCGTGCAATATCGCTAGATTATACTTTTTGCAGCATAATTATGACTAATTTTTCCTAATCTAATGCACCCCAATTTTCTCAGGCGGAAACATCCGCCGTACTTCCTGAAAAAGCCGCTCATACTTTTCCGGGTTGTGCAGTGCTTTCTGGGCCATCTGATAGGCTTTCTCCACAAGCCGGCCGTCCTTGGTCAGATCTGCCAGACGCAACTCGGTCAAACCGTGCTGCCGTGTCCCTAGTAGCTCCCCGATTCCGCGCAAACGCATATCTTCTTCTGCAATCTTAAAACCATCCTCCGTTTGACAGAGGATATCCAAACGACGACTATGAATATTCTTCGACAATAAAAAACAGTAGGATTGCTCATTTCCCCGGCCAACCCGTCCCCTGAGCTGATGCAATTGCGCAAGCCCAAACCGCTCAGCCGACTCAATCACCATTACTGAAGCATTGGGAACATTGACTCCCACTTCAACCACAGTCGTAGCAACCAAAATATCAATCTCACCGGCATGAAATGCGGCCATAATTGTTTCTTTTTCCTCGCCCTTCATTTTACCGTGCAAAAGAGCAACGTGACAGTTCGGAAACCTTTCTTGCAAATCTGCCGCCCGCTGGGTTGCCGAAATAAAATCAAGCGTTTCCGATTCTTCCACTAAAGGACAAACCACATAGATCTGCCTGCCGCGCTGAATTTGTTCCTCCATAAACCTTTCCATTTTCGGACGGGCTTGTTCGGCCACTTTACGGGTAATAATCGGCTTTCGCCCCGCCGGCAGCTCATCAAGCACCGAAAGCTGTAAATCACCATAGAGCGTCAAGGCTAAGGTGCGTGGAATCGGCGTTGCCGTAAGGACTAAGACGTGAGGGCTTTCCCCTTTAAGCTGCAGAAGCGAACGTTGCCGTACTCCGAAGCGATGTTGTTCATCGGTTACGGCCAGGCCCAACGCTTTAAAAGCTACAGTTTCCTGAATGAGAGCATGTGTTCCTACCACCACTTGGATCTCACCATTTGCAATACCGGCCAATATTTCTTCCCGCACACTTTTAGTTTGACTGCCTAATAAACAACCCACTGATACTCCCAATGGAGTTAACATCTTCTCAAACGCTTGGAAATGCTGGAGGGCTAAAATTTCCGTCGGTGCCATCATGGCCCCCTGATACCCTGAGCCCACCGCGCGCAATAAGGCTGCTACCGCTAGCGCTGTTTTGCCGGATCCCACATCTCCCTGGACCAAACGCGCCATTCCTTGCGGCCTGGCTAAATCCTGGAAAATCTCCTGGATCACTCTCTGTTGAGCCGCAGTCAGTTGAAAAGGCAGCGCATTGTAAAAATCCCGAAGCAGCTCTTCTCCGCCCAAGAGCGGTGGACTGTTCAGCCGCTCCATATCCTGGTGCAGTCCGGCAAACGCTAACTGCATGAAGAGAATCTCTTCCCAGACCAAACGCTCCCTGGCTTGGACTAAGCTTGCCTGATTACTGGGAAAATGAATTTCCCGATAAGCGCGGGAACGCTCCATCCATTCCTGCCGGTCTTCCGGGGGTAATATCTCCTGAAAACAGATGTCTCCTTGAGCCAAGACATTTTCAATTATATTGCGTATCACTTTGGAGGATAAGCGGGCTGTTTCCGAATAAACCGGTAAAATTGTTTGTGAACCAGGGTCTGGGATATTTCCCGGCTCAATGCCACTAATCTTTTCGATATCTGTGGCCAATATTTCCGGTATCTGTTGCCTCCAGCGCACCTTTCCTGTTACGACAACTTGTGTCCCAACAGGATATTGTTTAAGAATATAACTTTGGTTAAACCAGGTCGCCTGAAATAAACGTCCTTGTTGGTCAATGCTTAACTTAACTACTTTAATTCTGCCATGCGTCATATTTCCGGCTGCTACTTTTCCAGTAAGCGTTGCTATTTCATTATCTTTTATCTCGTCAATCGTTTGCACGCGGCGATCTTCATAGCGGCGCGGAAAGTATTGCAGTAAATCCTGTACATTGCGGACACCAAGCTTTTCAAGTTGCTTGGCTCTTTGCGGGCCAACCCCTTTTAAGTATTGGAGAGGCGTAGACTGCCCAGAAACCAGGTTTGCTCCATTTGATCTGCCTAATCTGCCTAATTTGCTTGTTCCGCTTGTGCCGCTTGTTCTGCTTGTTCCCGTCAAGGTCATTTGCAGGGAGCTTTCTTGACTTTTACTCATAGGCACTGAGTTATGTAAAGCTTGTTCATCATCTAAAGTATTGGGCGTCGCATATTTGTCATGTGCCACCTGCTTGTCCGGCACTAAATGTTTGTCCGACCCCAGATATTTATCCGGCACTGCGCCATATACCGACCGTTTATCCGGCATCGGGTATTTGACTTGCACATTAAACTGCTCATCTTCCAAACAGTTCACCGGAACGTCCTGCTTTAAATCTTGCATGAAGCGACGAAGATCCGCAAAGGCTTCTCTTCGTCGCAGTGGGCTCATGGTAGGATATTGCTCTGCCAAATTCCGCAGCAAATCCATATTATGGGCTGGAACTAACTGTTCAAGCCGCGGGAGGATTCCGCTTAAAAAGGCATCAAATCCGCCCAATACCCCAGTATTCGTAAACCCATGTTTTTCTTCTGCTAAAAGTGCGCGTTGGAGATTATTTAAGACCAACTGCACCTGAGTAATCCTCATAACTATAACCTATTCCACACTCAAAATGTAATAGTAGAGCGGCTGCATGCCAGGATAAACCTCAACTTCGACTTTCGGATTTTCTTCCTTGAGCCAGTTTTCCAAACATTCAACCTCTTCCGGCTTTGTTTCTTCCCCATAGAATATGGTAACCAAATCACGGGTTTTCCAATCCATTTTTTCCAGGGTTATCTGGGCAACTTCCAATAATGTCTTGCCCGAGGTAACAATCTCACCTTCCACTAAACCCAAAATATCTCCCGCCGAAATATCAATTGTCCCATACTGAGAATCACGTACTGCGTAAGTCACTTCTCCGGAACAAACCTCGCCCAAGGCTGCCTCCATATTTTGGGCAATAGCATCTGCTTCCTCTTCCGTTTGGAAATTCAAGATCGCAGAAATTCCTTGGGGGATCGATTTACTGGGAATCACATGTACTTGACGATCCTGGACAACATCTTGCACTTGACGGGCAGCCATAATGATATTTCCATTATTCGGCAAAACAAAGACATGGCGGGCCGGTATCCGGCGCACCTTTTCAGCGAGGTCTTCCGTGCTTGGATTCATAGTTTGGCCGCCAAAAATTACTTCATCAGCACCCATGCTTTTAAAAACATCCGCAATCCCTTGCCCCGTCACCACGGCAACTAATCCTAGCTCTTTCCAAGGTTCAGTTTCACTTTGAGTATTTGTTTTCTCAAGTTCCACCGGGGTTTGTTCCGCTTTCATTGCATGGGCCATATTTTCATTTTGCTCGAGCATATTATGAATTTGAACTTGGTGAAGTGAACCAAATTGTATGGCATAATCCAATATTGTGCCCGGATTTTTAACATGTACATGAATCTTTACTACATCGGGAGTTCCAACTACCAGCAAACTATCCCCTTGCTCCTTTAAATCCTGTCGTATCCGATCAACATGCAAATCGGTTCCTTTCAGCAGGAATTCCGTGCAATAAGGATAATCCAAATCATCAAGCCGAATATCTTCCTTTTGTACTTCCAAAATATCCAAATCGCTGAGAACGGTCTTTTCCCCCGCTTCGATCAGCATATTTGAAATGAGCTTATCTCCCGACAACGCTGAAATCCAGCCACTAAAAATAATGAGGTACCCCTGCCCACCGGCATCTACTACACCCGCTTGTTTTAAGGCCGGCAACATATCCGGGGTTTTCTCCAAGCATATTAAACCCTTATGATGCGCTTCTTGAAGGGTCTCGAGCAGTGTTCCTCCTCTTTTAGCCGTGCTTAACGCCGCCTTCGCCGTTTCCTTGGCGACCGTTAAAATTGTCCCCTCGACCGGTTTCATAACTGCTTTATATGCTGTATCCACCCCTGCCTGTAAAGCTTGAGCCACTTGTAGCGGATTGGCAGTTGTCAACCCTTCAAGCCCTCTGGCAATCCCCCGTAAGAGTTGCGAGAGAATCACTCCGGAATTGCCGCGGGCACCCATTAAAGCTCCCATCGAAGCTGCTGCTGCTACATTACTGATAGCCTGGGCAGTTACTTTTTCCGAATCCTGTGCTGCGGATTGAATTGTCAAAAACATATTCGTACCTGTGTCGCCATCCGGTACAGGAAAAACATTTAAGGCATCAACATTGCTCTTTTCAAGTTCCAATGCCTGCGCCCCTGCAACCATCATTTTTTTCCAAATTTCTCCGTTTGCCACACTAATTTTATTAGCCGTTGGTCCCAATACAATATCCCCCTA
>CAYWSF010000067.1:0-7654 GCA_964460725.1 uncultured Desulfosporosinus sp. | reverse complement strand
TTTACATGGCCAAATGTGCGGGTTTTTCATGACCAAAAGTGGGGATTTTCAAATGTCCATTGACAGTATGGATCACTTTGTTTGAATTATTTTTGTAGTTTGGGTAAACTAATATTTAAGGATTATTTTTATAGGAGTAAATTAACATGCCTGCATTTATGGATATCGATGCTCATTTAATCAATGACAATAAACCATCAGACTACCTAAGAAAATTAAGCAAAACAGGAATATTTGAAGAAAAATACCCTTTCACATTACTTGGTGACTTAAAGAATGTACCACAATCTCCGCAACATCATCCGGAAGGCAGCGCTTGGAACCACACGTTGTTAGTACTCGATAATGCCGGGGAAAGGAAACATCTTAGCGAGAATCCAAGGGTTTTAATGTGGTCGGCATTGCTCCATGATATAGGTAAAACACCAGCCACCCAAGTAAAAAATGGGAGAATCACTGCGTATGATCATGATAAATGGGGCGAGGAGCTCTCCGTTAAGTTCCTGCGGGAATTTATCAGTGATTATATATTTATTAATCAAGTCTCCAAAATGGTAAGGTGGCATATGCAGCTCCTCTTTGTTACAAAGGGGTTGCCTTTTGCTGATATCAGCAGGATGGCGGCTGAAGTATCCATTGATGAGGTAGCGTTGCTTGGGTTATGTGATAGGTTGGGAAGAGGAGAGATGACCCTTGCCAAAAAGCAGGAAGAGGAGAAAGGGATCAAGTACTTTTTGGACAAATGCGCTAAACATTTAAAAATCTTGAAATAAGGCACTAATCTATAGCATTATTATAAAAGCACATTACTCGTCAGTTCTGATCCAAAATCAATATTAGTATACAGTCAGCTTAATTTAAAAATAATTGAGTGAATAGTAATCAGTCTTAAGAAGCAGGGAAAATACACCTTGCTTCTTTTATTATACCGGTGAGGGTAAGGGTTTAAGCAATCAAGCAATCAATATGGGTTTACGGCTTAATGGGGATTATCGGATGCGAGGGATAAATCCTTAAGAAGTTCTTAAGAAATTTACCAAGGTTATCGTAAGATTTAGCTGATATCATTACCCTGATATAGAAAAGGAGGGTGTGATATGATTGTATAAACCATAGGAGGGAGGGATACATCGTGAATATCCTGGTTTGCGATGATGATAAAGAAATTTTAGAGGCGATCACAATTTATTTGGAAAACGAAGGCTATCAATTATTTAAAGCGGCAAATGGTCTGGAAGCATTAAAAGTAGCAGAAGACAATGAAATACATCTCATTATTATGGATATTATGATGCCACAAATGGACGGTCTGCGGGCAACCATGAAGATTAGAGAAGATAAGAATATCCCGGTTATAATGCTCTCAGCCAAGTCTGAGGATACTGACAAAATTATTGGTTTAAATATGGGGGCGGACGATTATATAACCAAACCCTTTAATCCTTTGGAGTTAATTGCCAGGGTGAAATCCCAGCTAAGACGCTATACAACACTTGGGGGACTAGAAAGCAAAACAAATGTATATAAAACCGGCGGACTGGTAATCGATGATGAGTGTAAAAATGTGACGGTTGATGGCGATGAAGTAAGGCTGACACCGGTCCAATACAAGATATTGAAGCTGTTGACCGCCAATGCCGGGAGGGTATATTCCATTGATGAAATTTATGAAAAAGTATGGCAGGAAACGGCCTTTAGTGCAGAAAATACAGTCGCCGTCCATATCCGAAAAATAAGAGAAAAGATAGAGATAAATCCGAAAGAACCGAAATACTTGAAGGTGGTGTGGGGGATTGGATATAAAGTGGAAAAAATATAGTCATTCAGTAGTAACAAAGACGATTGTTTTTATAATTGCCATACTCTGTTTAACCAGTGCCATAACGATCTTTTTGAATCTATTACTCCAGCATAAGGTTAATCCAATAATTGCTTTTGAAGATAGTTATTTTTTAGGTGAAGATTATATTAGTGCCGGCGCAGAGGTACTGGATTGTTTAAAAACAGTGAAAGAATATCAGAGTGAAGAATATATTCTAAATGGCGGCACTCTCAAAGAAGATGAAGTATTAGCTCGAGAAGAGAACTTATTCAGTAATTTTGAATACAACTCAAAGAGCTATAACCCTAATCTGAGCAATGCGGAAAATTACGAAATATTCAAGGAAGTCTATGCTGCTAAAATAGCTCAGTTAAGAGATGAATTAATTAAAGAAGATCTCCGGTACTATAATTCAGCTCTGCAAAGATTAGCTAATTATCAAGGGCTAATCTATTATGCAAAAATTGGGGAAAAGGAATTATCAAAAAGCCCGAATAACACGAAAGAGTATTTCCAATCCCATCCATCCTATATGCTGTTTGAAGGAATTAACCAAGCGGTTTTTCCATCGGAAGTTAAAGAAAATAACCTTTATCCATGGCTCATATCCAGTATTAACCAATTAGAGTCAAAAGATATTTTCTATATTGCCTTTACAGAGGAATACTTGAATTCCAGGATTGCAGAATGGAAAGAAAATAAACTCCTAACTACCAATAGTCTCTACCAAATAGCGGGGCTTTCATTTGGACTTGCCATAGCTTTTATATATCTGGTATTAGTAATCGGCAGAAAACCAAAGGAGGATCAAAAAGGAGTTCATTTAAACGTTGTCGACAGAATCTATAATGATGTCAACATCGGCATGTGCTTTCTGCTGATAGCATTATGGTTTGGAATCATAGCTGCATTAGACCATTACAAAATCTATCAACTTATATTTCCCTTTACTATGCTTATAGCAACTCTCTGCTTAATCCTGCTTCTCTCCTTAATAAAACACCTGAAAAATAGGACATTTATTAAGCATAGCTTGATCTATAAGCTTTTCCATAACTTTGTGTATAAGCTTTTCCGGAACTTTTTTAAATTTATCAGAGATATCTATAATAGCGGTAGTGTAGGAGTAAAGGCAGTTTTGATAGTCATAGGTTACCCTATAATTGTAGCAATAACAATATTTATATTCCCAATTACTTTAGGAGTAGCGGCATGGCTAACCATGAAGAAAGTAAAGGAATTTAAAGTGATTAAAGAAGGGGTGAAGCAGGTAAAGAATGGAGATATTCATCACAAGATAAATCTCTCGGGGGAGGGAGAGCTTGCTAATTTAGCTGCTGATATAAACAATATTACGGATGGCTTATCCAAGGCAGTGGAAAATGAGACAAAAAGTGAACGCTTAAAAGCAGAATTGATTACTAATGTCTCCCATGATATCAGGACCCCTTTGACCTCGATCATTACTTATGTAGATTTATTAAGAAATGAGCAGGAGCAAGATAAGATAAACTCCTATCTTGAAATACTCGACCAGAAATCCCAGCGGCTAAAAGTGTTAACTGATGATTTGTTTGAAGCGGCTAAAGCTTCCAGTGGAGCTATGCCGGTAAATTTTGAAAAAATAGATATTAGCGCTTTGCTGACTCAGGGTTTAGGTGAACTTGATGATAAGATCCAGGAATGCAAGCTGGAATTTAGAATTAAACATCCAAAAGATAAAGTTTACATTAATGCCGACGGCAAATTATTTTGGCGTGCTGTGGAAAATTTATTGTCCAATATCTTTAAATATGCCCTTCAGGGGTCGAGAGTATATATAGATATTCAGGATTTAGGCACAGAAATATCAATGATAATTAAAAATATCTCTGCCTGCGAACTGAATATTTCTGCCGATGAGCTTATGGAACGTTTTAGAAGAGGAGATGAAGCCAGAAGCAGTCAAGGCAGCGGTTTAGGATTATCGATAGCAAAAAGCCTGATAGAACTGCAGAAAGGAAGTTTCAACATTGAAATCGATGGAGATTTATTTAAAGCAATAATACAAATGACTAAATTTTAGTGTTCTCTAAAATATTACGAATAAGCATTTTATTCCTTGGGGGTTGGCTATGGCACTTACCGATGCTAAATCTACCTCAATAAATCAGTTTCAATAACGCTCCAGAATTCTTTAGCGATTGCTTGATACCCTGATAAGTTGGGATGGATATTGTTCTCAGGCAGATACTTCTTTAAATTCATATCCATAACTGAATAGGTATCGATATAAGTAGCTCCAGTCAAAACAGCCGTATTTTCAATTGCCAGATTGAATTTTTTTATAAGAGGAATAAGTTGGGTCTGTTGTTCCTGTGGGTAATAAGGAAATGCATTATAATAACCCATCAAATAAATCTTTGCTTTCGGATTTATATCTTGAAGGGTGTAAGTGATTTTAGTCAAGTTTTCAGCTGTGTTTTGGATAATCGCTGGGGCATGAACAGGGTCTTCTATTAGAACAGGTATAATATTAAGTAAGTCATTTGCGCCCACATCTAAGGTGATTATTTCTGCTTGGGAAATGGCTGTTACTCTCTGAAAATTCTCAGGGTTAGTAGGATCGATGTTTGTATAAATATCATTTGTTGTGTACCCTGGCACGCCAAAGTTTTTATAATCTCCCAAAACTCCTTCACTCTTTAACTTCTCCGCAATAAAATCCGTATAACTTTTATCGGTTATGTTATTTGGTGTTGTTCCTGCAGCAAGAGAATCACCTAAAGATACGTAGTCAATATTAACAATATTTTTACTGCTCCGGGCAAACCCTACCCAGGAAACTGATAGTAAAATCGCCATGATAATAATCAATATCTTCAAATATGACCAGTTTTCCGGCATCATACTAACAGCTCCTTATAAACATAAATCATTAGTACCATTAAGTTTACGTTTACTTTATTGAAGCATACTATTATAAGATGTAAATTTATCCTGTTGCGCAAGGAACCATAAGAACACAATAAATACTTAAATCATGATCGAGAAAAGGCCTTCTTTTTTCTTCTGACGAGTTCCACTCGAAAGCCTTTTCGGCTTTGCCGAACGGTAGCAGCCATAAATCCAAAAAACATCACGGACCATACCCCGGCGGTTACGGTGATTCCCATTAAAATCCGCCAAGTATCAGGCCACAACAAGGGTCTGCTCAAGAGATATAGTCCAAAAATAATACCTGATACAAATCCTCCTTCGAAAGTAGCAGGCGGGAGCGTCTGGAGTACGGCGACCAGCTCTGCGGGCTGAAAAAGGTAGCTCATACCCACGGCTAATAAGAGTATAAAAAATAAGTTGATGAGATACATAAGCATGGAGGCACCGTTGTGGAGAGGTAGGGTTGTAGCGGCAGTTATTTATGGAATAAAAGAGTCCGATCGCGCTTGATCCCAGGGAGAGGAGCGCTGCTCCAAAGGCCAGGGCAAGCGTTAGAGTCGAGGAAAGGCCGATGGCTAAAGCAGTGCCCACCAACAAGGCTTCCATTAAAAACAACGTCGGAAGGATGGCGGCCAACAGTTTTCCCCATACGATTGGCCATCCGGCAAGGGGGACACTATTTAATAACCAGTCGGCTGCACCCTCCCGGCCAAATGATTGCAGTGCCAGGTTGCCGCTGAACATAACAGTATACATAATTAAAACGATGATGAGTGAAACTTGGCTGGATTCTACTTGAGAAAATAAAAATTGGCCGATAAAGAAAAGCATGATAATTAAGGGAGCTAAATAGCCAAACCATTCCCGGGTGTCGCGTTTCATGGACAGCAAATCTTTCTTGGTCACGGCCCACATTCCCGACCAGGGCGAGGCGGTATAATGGACGTCTTGCTTAATTATAGAATAGGCATATTCCGCCGGGCGATGTTTGCTAACCATAACTTCTGCAGATCCTTCGGCAGGTTGTTTTTTCCGACGCTTAGAGCCTTTTGCCTGGCTTAGCGAAATGAATCCCCGGCGAAATCCTCGCTCTAGTAGAGTAAAAGAAAAAAGAAACAGGAACGCGCCCAGAATGAGCAAGAGCAGGCTCCAACCCAGTCCAGTGAGGAAGCTTCCGGTAATCCCAGCGACCAAGGCCTGCGCGCCCCATCCCCAGGGAAAGAAGTTCATGACGTTGAGGAGCTGTTCTTGTCCTGCCAGCAAATCAGCCGGGTTTAATCCGGTTTCATTATTGAGCAATAAATTGGGAAGCTGAAAGACCAGGGCAATCAAAATGCCGGCCAGGGCCCCGATAAAGCCAATTGCTTCCTTACTGCGATGTGGCGGTACAATGCGCATGATCAGTAAATTTAACAGTTCTGCCAGAGCAGTACCAATGATCCATAGTCCGAGGCCCACTAAGAAAACCAGGATGTAAAATGATGCTTGCGCATGAAAAAGCAGTCCGTAAAATATGCCCGGTATGAAAGCAAACAACATGGCGGCGAAGAAATTACTGCCGATTACAGCCAATGACTTAACGGCAAAAATGACCTTTAGCGGAACCGGAGCCATAAAAAGAAACTCTAAATCTTCGGACATATACAGGGCGGCAAATGCTGCAGTGATGCCAAAAAAGAGCTGCCCAGCAATTCCGAACATGAATATAAGAGAGAGAAATATTTGGGCAGTTTCAGGGGGCAAGGTTTGTAATGCGCAATACGCTAAATTGCCCAGGGAAATTAGCAGGGCGAACACGCCGATTGAAAAGAGAGCCATGATGATTAATGTACCCAACGAGCGATGGCGCATTTTATTCCAGGCCACGCGTAGTTGGCTTTTCAAGATCAACATAAAGTCTTGTGCAAAAGATTGTTCCGGTGGTGGTGCACTCAAAGGGGGAGGTAATACGAATTTCACGCGTTTATTCCTCCTTCAGACTATTAATTAAATCCGTATTTTCGTTGCTGTCGGTCAGCTCCAGGAAGATATCTTCCAGGCTTTCCCCTGTATGTCCCACTTTCTGGCGCAGTTCTTCAGGGCTGCCCTGCGCAATCAGTTTACCGTCTTTGAGAATAGCAACCCGGTGGCACATTCTTTCCGCAATCTCCAGAATATGCGTAGAGAGAAAAATTGCCGCTCCCTGCCGAGCCATCTCTTGCAAGACATCTTTCAAAAGGCGGGCACTGGCCGGATCAAGGCCAACAGTCGGCTCATCGAGCAGAATGACCTTGGGTTGGTGAATGAGGGCAGCAGCTAAGACCACCTTTTGCCGCATACCGTGGGAAAAACTTTCTAATAATTCGTTAGCCCGCTCGCCAAGCCCAAACATAGCGAGCAGCTGGGTAGACCTTTCCTTGATAGTGGCTTTTGGCACGCGATAAAGGGCGGCTACAAGCTCTAAAAATTCCAGAGCAGAAAGTTTATCGTATAATTTAGGCTGATCAGGTACATAGGCGATTAGGGCTTTGGCTCGGGTGGGTTGTTTGCGAATATCGTAGCCGCAAATGAAAGCCTCTCCTTCACTGGGCTCCAGCAGACCGGTTAACATTTTAATCGTAGTAGTTTTTCCGGAACCATTCGGTCCTAGAAAGCCGAATATTTCTCCGCCCTTTACTTCCAGGTTAAGACCTTTGACCACGGCGACAGGTCCATATCGTTTGGTCAATTGATGAGTCTTTATCAACACTTGTTCCATAATACTCCTCCTTTTCACAGTTTATCTATTATTATCCGAAATGACAAGTTATCTAGTCTTGTATATCAGACATAAAGAGCAACTTTCGGAATTGCCGGAACCAGCTTATATTATACTACTACATCCAGTCACAACATAGGAGGTACTCAGACGAATTCGCCAGGAACAAGAACTCG
>CAYWSF010000066.1:0-7671 GCA_964460725.1 uncultured Desulfosporosinus sp. | reverse complement strand
GGAGCAGATTTTCAGCGGTGGCCTGCGAATTTATACCACCGTCAATCCTAAAATTCAAGAAGCTGCCGAAGCCGCATTTGCAGACTCAAACAATTTTCCCAAAGGAATTGATAAGGTCAAGGTCCAAGGGGCCATTACGGTAATTGAACCTTCAACAGGTGCTGTTCAAGCAATGGTTGGCGGGCGCGATTATACGACCCGTGGACTAAACCGGGCTTGGCAATCCCCGCGCCAACCGGGATCGACGATCAAACCGTTGGTCGTCTACGCACCGGCCCTTGAGAAAGGCGGTTATTTTCCTGGTACTGTCTTTGATGATATGCCTGTGAAATTTGGTGCTTTTGAACCAACTAATTTTGATACGCTTACAAAAGGTTGGAAAGGCCTTATTACCATGCGTTATGCCCTGGAACAATCTGTCAATGTCTATGCCGTCAAACTTCTGAATGATATTGGCGTGGATTATGGCTGGAACTTTGGCAAATACAATCTTGGGCTCCCGCTTCAAGAAACCGAACGCAACCTTACTTTAGCACTCGGTACGCCTATTATATCCACGCTGGACATGACTGCTGCTTACGGAATATTTGCCAATAATGGAGTAAGCGTTACAAGTCATGCTATTGTAAAAGTCGAAGATGCCAAGGGGAATATTATAGTTGACCCGAAAATAACGAGAAACCGTGTAATGAAAGAAACCACTGCCTATCTGATCAACGATATGTTGCGCAGCGTAGTAACCAACGGCACGGGTACCAGTGCCCAAATCGGAAATTGGGCCATTGCCGGTAAAACCGGTACGACTTCACTGGATCCGGATATATACGGCAATAAAACCGGCAGTCCGGATGCTTGGTTTGCCGGCTATACTCCGTATTATGCAGCGGTGGTTTGGATGGGTTACGATAAAGACGAAGACAGAAAACACTATTTGCAGGGTGTATATGGCGGCGGCCCCCCTGCTAAAATCTGGAAAAAAGTCATGACGGCCGCTCTTAAGGATCTCCCTGTACAATCAAAATTTACAGAGCCCCCAGGGATCATCAGCGGTACCTTTGATCGAAAATCAGGGTTACTTCCCAGCAAATTAACGCCAACAAAATTTATCACTACGGAAATTGCCGCCGAAGGGGATTTCCCTACTAAGTACAGTAATATTTGGATCTACAAAGAGGTCGACGCGAATTTAACCAACATGTTAGCTTCTGAATTTTCTCATGCGACTACTACTAGAACCTACTTAAATTTGCCGGATCGAGATCCTTCATTGCTATGGCCGGCTGAAGAGGCACCCTACAGACCACCTTATAAATTTGCTCCTGATCCGTCAACTATTCCAGATCAAGACGATAAAGATAAAGACGACGATGATGATAAAGATAAAGACGATGACGATTCAAAAAAAGATCCTGAGCACAAACTGTCCGCGCCCCAACTTGGCAAAATTACCTATAATGCAAAATCTTTTAAAGCAAATGTCCCGATGACCATTCCGTCGGAAAACATCAGGGATTCCATAATTTTTTACGTACAGTATCCGGGCGGCAATATAATAAGTTTCCCCGTTAAGGCATCCAACTCAACATCAACTTCCATTTCTGTTACGCTATCGAGAACCGGCAAACCTGCTCCCGGCGAATATACCATCTGGGCCGTTTTTAAGAACAGTTCGGGTATCGGACCGCCTTCCAACAATGTTAAATTAACAATTGGCGAATAAGGGGAAGCAAGGATGCGGAAAATGGAGATTGCAAA
This sequence comes from uncultured Desulfosporosinus sp., assembly GCA_964460725.1. Taxonomy (GTDB): domain Bacteria; phylum Bacillota; class Desulfitobacteriia; order Desulfitobacteriales; family Desulfitobacteriaceae; genus Desulfosporosinus. The sequence goes on along the minus strand of CAYWSF010000066.1, from coordinate 5,916 downwards.
AATCGTAAAAGAACAGCGTGAGTATTTTTTGACCGGAGTAACCAGGCCCCTGGCGTTCCGCCTTAATGCCTTGAAAAAGCTTCAGAAAGCCCTGCAGAACAACGAAGATGTAATCTCGGAAGCATTGAAGAAGGATTTAAATAAACAGCATATTGAAACCTACATGTGTGAAACGGGTCTCGTGCTGAACGAAATACGTTTCCACATAAAACATCTGGCCCGCTGGATGCGGTGGAAGGTGGTCCCGACTCCTCTGTCCCAGTTTCATTCCAAGAGCTTTATAGTGCCTGAACCGTACGGCCTTGTCCTGATCATGACACCTTGGAATTACCCAATATATCTCTGCTTAGAACCACTCATCGGTGCCATTTCCAGCGGCAACTGTGCGATTATTAAGCCGTCTGCCTATGCTCCTGAGACCAGCCGAATGATTGCGAAACTCATTTCAGATACCTATTCTCCGAAATATATTACAGTGGTCGAAGGCAGTAGAAAAGAGAACAACGCGCTTCTCGATCAGAAATTTGACTACATATTTTTTACCGGCTCGGCAGCGGTCGGCCAGGTCGTTATGGCGGCAGCCGCTCAAAACCTCACTCCGGTGACGTTGGAACTCGGCGGAAAAAGTCCTGTCATAGTGGACAAAACAGCAGACCTTGCCGTGGCCGCGCGCCGGGTTGCTTTTGGCAAGGTGCTTAACGCCGGGCAGACATGTGTTGAGCCGGATTACCTGCTCATTGAAGGGAGTGTGCGGGATACCTTCATCGAGGAGTATCGGCGGGCACTCGATCAGTTTTTCCCAAATGGCGATATGTCCGATATGGTGACTATCATTAACGAGAAGCACTACGTCCGTAAAAAAGAGATGCTGGAGGGCCAAAAGGCTGTTATCGGCGGTAGGTATGTTGACGAACGCCGCTTCATAGAACCAACGGTCTTAGTGGACGTAGATCCCGATTCTTTAGTCATGCAGGAAGAAATATTTGCGCCAATTCTGCCGGTGCTTACCTGGACGGATCTCAGCGAAGCAATAAAATTTGTACAGTCCCGTCCTAAGCCGCTGGCGCTCTATTTGTTTACCGGAGATAAAAACGTTCAAAAGTGTATCCTGGATAATTGCTCCTTCGGTGGTGGATGTATCAACGATACGATCATTCATGTGGCTACTCCCTATATGGGCTTCGGAGGCGTGGGGAATTCCGGCATGGGGCAGTATCATGGAAAGCTCAGCTTTGATACTTTTACCCACTATCGGAGTATTGTTAAGAAATCCACATGGCTAGACCTGCCAATACGCTACTTTCCGTATACGGCGGCAAAAACTAAGCTGATTAAGTTCTTCCTGCGGTGAAGTGCGGTGAAGCCCTCTCCCTTTTGTGGGAAATCTTGATGAAGAACACTATATGAACTTAAACAGATTTCAAGTTATGGACAAACCACTACCTGCATCAGAAATCACTGGATTAGTAGGTCATGATGTTATGTATGCACAGACCATAATATCCCTTACACATAGAAATGGAATTGATTTATGGCAACAAATCACGAGAAAGTATCTTTAGAAAAAAACTGATGTATATCGACAGTTACAAAGAAGAAAAAGCCTGAGATCTATTGAAATCACAAGATCTTAGGCTTCTGTTATTTTGCTGAAAGGTGCATAATGCCTATTTTTGTTGTTGCATTATTTTAACTCAACTACGGTGACGCCGGAGTCGCCTTCGCCATAGGCACCGAGTCTGAAGCGGCGCACATGCGGGTGTCCCTTGAGGAAATCCTGGATGCCTGTGCGCAAGGCGCCGGTCCCTTTACCATGAATTACATAAACCTGACTGATGCTGCTCAACACAGCATCATCGAGATATTTGTCCAGAGCAACTGTCCCCTCCTCGACAAGCATCCCTCTTAAATCGATCTCGCTGCGCATGCCCTCGGCTTTTTGAAACCCAATATTCGTTCCCGTGGAATATTTGGGCGGAATTTTCTTTTCCTCCTTGGCTAACCTTAATTCGGACAAAGGCACCATTACTCTCATGATCCCCGCTTGAACCAAAACCTCTCCGTTGGCATTCGGCAGCTCCAAGACTTGCCCTTTTAACTTATTTTTCGGCATCTGAACCGTCTGCCCGAGCTGAATCTGATCGGCTGTTAACTCACTGCCTAAGCGTTTGACCTGGCGATTTTGATCCATCTTCCCGGAGATGCGCCGGAATCCCTGTCGGGCCTTTTCAATATCCTGTTGTTGTTTTGTATCCTTTTTCAGAGCTTCTTTTAATTCCTCGATTAACTGATCAGCCTCCCGTTTTGCTGTTCGAACAAGCTCACGGGCCTCCTCCTTGGCTAGTTCCATGAGATCTTCATAGTCCTCATCCAAACGCTGCGCCTTTTCTTCCAAAGCCTTGTTTTGCTGTTCTACGGCTTGCCGCCCGGTTGCAATCAAATGCTTTTCCATTTCGATCTCCCGGCGGGTTTCACCCAAATTTTCAATCAGATCCGCTACTTGCATTTCCCGTTCCGTTACAAAGCTATTGGCTCTTTGCAGGACTCGCTCGCTTAAACCCAGCCGGCCGGCAATCGTAAAGGCATTACTTTTCCCGGGAATACCAATTAATAAGCGGTAGGTCGGGCGCAAAGTCTCCGGATCAAATTCCACGGAAGCGTTTCTCACACGCGGCATTTCATAAGCAAAGGTTTTTAAGGCCCCATAATGAGTGGTGGAAATCGTGCGACAGCCTCGTTCATGCAATTCCGTCAAAATACCCATGGCCAAAGCTGCCCCTTCGGACGGGTCAGTGCCGGCCCCAAGCTCGTCAAGCAATACTAAAGACCGGCTGTCAGCCTGTTCGACAATTTCCACGATATTCTTCATGTGTCCGGAAAAGGTACTTAAGGATTGCTCTACACTTTGTTCGTCTCCAATATCCGCAAAAATTTGCGTAAAAATTCCCATGCGTGAATCACTTTCCGCCGGTATGTGAAGGCCGGACTGAGCCATTGCGGCCATCAATCCGACTACTTTCAAGGCCACTGTTTTCCCGCCGGTATTAGGGCCGGTAATCACCAGCGTATCAAAATCTTTCCCCAGTTCCAAGGTAAGAGGAACGACTTTGCCTGCAATCAACGGATGGCGGGCCTGAACCAGCTTTATTTGCTGCCCCCAGACCAACTGCGGCGCACCGGCGTTCATGTCCTCACTCAAACGCGTTTTAGCGAGCACCAGATCTAATTGAGCCAAGGCTTCGTGCAATGCTTCCACTTCCTCACCCCGCACCTCAATGCGGGCCGAGAGCATCCGCAGGATGCGCTGCACTTCACGCTGCTCCTTCAAAATCACTTCCCGCAGTTCGTTGCCCAGCTGCACCACGGCCATCGGTTCAATAAACAATGTTGCCCCACTGGCTGATTGGTCGTGTACAATGCCCGGGAAAGTTGCACGGTATTCCTGTTTAACAGGCAGCACGTAGCGATCCGAACGCTGCGTAATAATGGCATCCTGAAGCATTTTCTGAGTGGCAGGATTGCGCAAAGTCCCCTCTAAACTATCGCGAATACGATTTTGCAGGCGATTCAGAGAACGCCTCAGGTCACCCAGAGCTGAGGAGGCATTGTCCGCTACCTTGCCATCTTCCGAAATGCAGCGGGAGATTTCATCCTCCAGATCCTTCTGTGGTTCAATGGCTACGACGATTTCCTTTAATTCCGGATATTCCTCTTTTGCTTCCTGTAAGTGTTGTTTTATTCTGCGCCCAACGCGCAGCGTATCACGAACCTCCAGCAGTTCTTCCCCCAGAACTAACCCGCCGCGCATACAGCGCTCAACATAGGAACGAATATCCTTAGCCCCGCGCACGGAAAATAGGGGATTGCCCCGCAAAAGGATTTTCCCCTCTTCCGTTTCCTCCAACGCCCTGCGTACCGATTCATAATCGACAAAAGGTCTTAAATCCAGGGCAAGCTCCTTGGCACGCGGCAGGATACAATAATCAGCTAAACGTATCAGTATCTTGGGAAAATCCAGTTTATTCAGGACCTTATCTGCGATTGCCATAGTTTACGCCTTACCCCTATCTTTTTTTCTTATTTCTTATTTCTTACCCATATCTGATAGAGAAGATTGCTCTCCAAGTTATTATTACTTAACACTGATAAAGTAGTGTGGTGGTGTTTATAAATTTAATAACATTTTATTCAATTCCTTTATACTCATGGCGTTCCATATGACCCAATAAGTAAAGAAATGCAAATGCCGGTATGCGTAATAGTTCTTTCCCTCCAGGAGCATAGTGAATACCATAATCATCCGCTCGTTTGGTAACAACGATAGCAGCACAAGATTCACTACAGAGTTCACAAATGGCATCATTATCTGAAATTGGAGCTTGTTCACGATACTTTACTTCAATGAGGATATTTTTAATATTTGGATATTCAACAACAATATCAATTTCTTTGTCTTTCTTTCCGCCGCGGTAATACCCAACTCGTGCAGCCTTTTGAAAATAAAAAGCTGCTACATGCTTGTATACTGCCGTTTCTACCATTTTCCCCATCTCTTTAGGATTTGTCAAAACGGAATCATCCATAAGCACAGCATTTCTGATTGCTGCATCAGCTATATATATTTTAGGTCTTGCCTTTAGAACTTTACGTCCCACCATTGAAACAGGCTGACTGATATATATTAGGTTGGCGCTTTCAAGATATTGAATATAGTTTTCAACGGTCGGCCTTGAAACACTGTTGAGTTCCTTGGCAATAGCTTCAATAGATACTATTTCGGACGAAACATTACAGAGATATAAAAAAATCCGTTCAAGTTCGGTCGCATTTCTTATGTTATAAAGCGATGGTAAATCCCTCTTCAATACTTTATCTACAACATCCTCGCGCATGATTTGTTGAGCCATTAAGTCATTGTTTGAGATTGCCAGTTCCGGAAACCCGCCAACCAGCAAATAACGGTTAAAATGGTTTTGAACCGCTGAGAGCTTGATCATCACTTCTGTCCGCTGTTGCTGGGTCATGGCCGCAAATGCCGTGGGGTAAACAGCAACATCCAGTCCAAGGTCCTTAATTCCGATTAAAGTGCAATACTCATAGAATGATAAAGTTGGCACTCGGATAATACTCCAGCGACCAACACCACTTTCCGTACTGCCTTTCATGAGGGCAGGGCTTGCAGAACCCGTAGCAATCATAGTGGTCTCCGGCTGCATATCAAAAATCGTTTTTAGCCAGCGATCCCAGTCTGCTGCATATTGAATTTCATCAAAAAAGTAGTACGCATCTTGATTCGCATAAACATTTTCATGAAAGCAATCAAGAATTTCATTTATTCTACTTAACTTTAACATCGGGTGATCCATCGATATAAATACAATACGTTGAGGCGAAATACCTTTTTCGAGCAGCGTTTCAATCATTTGATATTGTATTGTAGTCTTCCCAACACGGCGCGCGCCGGTTAATACAACTGTTCTTTTTAAATCAGTTTGCTCTAAGCGTTTCATTGCTTCATAATATGCAAATCTGCGGTATTGCTTAGTGAAACCCGGATGAACAGCACCTGTTTTCCACCAAGGATTAAAAGCAGTTAATACTTTCAAAATTCCTTCCTTTGTTATAAGAGCCACTTTATCACCCCCATGAAAGTATTTTATGCCATATTCCCATTATGGTCAACAATATCTTAAAGTATACTTATAATATCTTGGGTCAATTGTTCACTATATGCAGTTCCGCAGCTCGAAAGCGTTGATTTGACTGGATACTACATTTAACGCATGCGGCATTCTTCTGGTTCCTTCTGGTTCTTCTTTAGCGGCATCGCCTCTTTGAAAGGCGAAGGAATCTAAAGGATACCGCGAAAGAAATGCCCTTTCGTAAATCCGTTCGGAAAAAGCGCAGTTAAGTCAG
>CAYWSF010000065.1:0-7675 GCA_964460725.1 uncultured Desulfosporosinus sp. | reverse complement strand
TACGCCATGACAATAACACTGCTAATGAATTCCGAAGGCAAAAAGATGGGAAAAACAGCAAAGGGCGCTGTTTGGCTTGACCCCGATAAAACCTCTCCTTTTGAATTCTACCAGTATTGGCGAAATGTTGATGATGCTGATGTTTTAAAGTTCATACGGATGCTTACTTTCCTGCCGCTTGAACAAATTGATCAAATGGATCAGTGGGAAGGCAGTCAGCTCAATGAAGCGAAGGAAATTTTAGCTTACGAACTGACCAAACTGATTCATGGTGAAGAGGAGGCGCAGAATGCGAAGAACACTGCTCGTGCTCTCTTTGCAGCAGGAACAGATGATTCTAATATGCCATCTACAGAGATTACAGCAGAACAATTGATTGATGATGTCATTGATGTCGTTAATTTGCTGGTTAAATGCGGCTTAACACCTTCTAAGAATGAAGCTAGGCGTGTAATTCAACAGGGTGGGCTGCTCATTGATGGTGTGAAAGTTGAATCCATTGATCACACTATTACTTCAGAACAGTTAAAAAGTAGTATTAGGATTCGTAAAGGAAAGAAAACTTACCATAAGGCCTTTATGAATTAAATGGGGAAGAAAAAAGATATGAATTGGAAATATGAAGATGGACGAATATATGGTACAAATGAAAAGGGCGAATTGATGTGTGAAACCACGTTTATTAGTAAAGAAAATGGAGAGTACGTGATTGATCATACTTATGTGAATCCTGTATTGAGAGGACAGGGCATAGCAGGTGAGATGATGGTAGTGGTAGCTGAGTATATGAGGAAAAAAGGCCTAAAAGTATCTGCTGCATGTCCATATGCTGATGTTTGGCTGGAAAGGCATAAAGAATCGTATGAGGATACTATTTCATAAGACATCATCTATCACAATCGTCTTCGATAATAGGATCGAAATGGATCACCAGATGGATATTTTCTTCTTGAAGAAAATCTTTCTCGATTTGCTCGACCATTTCATGGATTGTCATGGGAGCAGTATTAGCGTTGCAGGACAACTCCACATGAGCACTGGCATATCGTTTTATCGGCCCGTAATCATGCACGATTAGGTCGTGAATCCCCACCACATAATCATATGACTTTATCTTTTTAGTTACGTTATCAACAAGTTCAGCTGACGGAGATTCACCCAATAAAGGACTGCAGGTTTGTTTAATCAAACTGATTCCGTTATAAATAATAAAAATCGCGACACCAAGACCTGCCCAGCCATCAAGATTGATCGTACTGAAAAAATAGATCAATGCAGTAATAAGAACGGCAGAAGTGGCAATCACATCATTTCTGCTATCCGCTGCAACCGCGTTCAAAGTAGTTGAATCGATCTTTTCCCCGAGGTTCTTCGAAAAGTATGCCATCCAGAGTTTTATCAAGATTGATACCACAAGAATTCCTAATGTCAGCCACCCATATTCAACCGGTGTGGGATGGAGGATTTTGTCGAAACTACTTTTCCCAAGCTCAATACCGACCGATAATACTAATACTGCTACCGCCAAACCGGAAAGATATTCAAATCTCCCATGACCAAAGGGATGCTCATGGTCTGCTTTTTTTCCGGAAATCTTAAACCCGATCAGAGAAATCACAGAACCTATCGTATCCATCAAATTGTTCAGTCCGTCTGCAATTATTGATACACTTCCTGAGATAATCCCGGCAGTAATTTTGCCCGCAACCAGTAAAATATTGAGGATAATTCCGGTTATACTGGCCAAACTGCCGATCCGGTTCCGCACATCAGGATCATTTGTTTCTTCATGGTTCTTTACAAAAGTTCTAAGTAAGAAATTCGTCATAATATGTACCTCTGCTTCCAGAATTAGAATAAACGGGTTTTGTGAGTCCATATTGAAGTTGAAGATTAATCGTAGATCTAGGTTGTCCGCAAAGTTCATACTTCTTCCAGTGTCAGCTGTCATAGGATCCGGATCGGTTATCCCCCGGGAAAAATACTCGCCTTCCGGAACGGGATATGAACCGTCTTTCCTCTGCTATGCTTAATGTATGGTTCTTCCTGTTTATTTCCGTTAACAAAAGTTCCCCTGGAATAAAAAGGTCAAGCTGCTGTTATCGTAACCCCGTTAATGGTATTCTATCTGTAGCTGATACTGTGCGCAAGGCCGCGAAGTCTCTAGTTGGGAACCTGAAAATGCAAGGTATCAAAAAAAGTGGCTATGCTGACCGATGACAATGAAAATGGGGCCTAAGGGTTACCCGGAACTGGAGCTGCGTCAGCTTATTATTTTCTAATTTATTTCTGTAAGCTATAGCGTTCTTTACTCCACAAAATGTCAAGTAATGTGATAGAATATTAAGCAGTTATGAGCGAAGGATTAGGCAAAGGTACGGAATTCACGGTTAGGCTTCCTCTTTAAGAGCAAAAAGAAAAAACTATCCCCTTTGCTCGAAAGGAAGATGTCAAATGAATGAATACATGCAGCTTGCATTGGAAGAAGCGAAGCAGGGGATGCGCTGCGGGAAAGGCGGCCCGTTCGGCGCCGTGATTGTCAAGGATGGAGACGTACTCAGTATGGCATGCAACGAGGTACTGGCTTCGAACGACCCTACGGCGCATGCAGAGGTCACCGCCATCCGCAGGGCCTGCCGGAAACTTGGTTCTTACGACCTTTCCGGTTGTATCATCTTTGTAACAGGAGAGCCCTGTCCGATGTGCCTTTCTGCCATTGTTTGGGCAAATATCAAGACTGTGTATTTTGCGTTAGCAGCTTGCGAAGCAGAGAAGCTCGGTTTTCGTGACAATATGATCTATCGACATCTCCGCGGTCAGGAAACCATTCTGGATGTTCGGCAGATTGACAGCGAGGAAGCGATGCCGCTATATGACGAATACCGGAAGCAGGAAAATGTGGTTTACTGAGATAATTGATAGGAACCCAAAAGAGGCTAGGTCGTCAATTTTCAGACGGCTTAGCCTTATATGTATATTGGTTTTAGCAATTATAGAACTTGAAAAATCAAAGGAGAAAAGCCCTAAGGGCCCTTAGGGTTCCTCTCCTTGCTCAAACGCTGATATGATCTATTTAAACAAACATGGGCAAACATGAGCTAATAATTAAATCCCAATAACATATCATGGCATAATATGACACGATTATATCTAACGCAATTTTTTCTTTGTTGCAAATGCAACGGACATTTGCTCAGGATGTATGATATACTTACAACAAAGCAAGAAACATGCTGATTCCTGATTAAAAAGGAATTGTGAAAACAGAATATCAATGCTCTTTCGAGCCGCGGATTACTAAGGCAATGCTATGTAGCTGCGGCCTGAGTTCAAACTCACAGGGTCGATGCATAAATGCAGCGGCCTCCCGCAATACGGCGTCCTTGGATAGGACGCGGTTAAGGAAAGAAAGATGCGAAATCCCCAGCTAGTTGGGCAAAAAAACGCATTTTCGATTGTGAACAGTCGGAAATGCGTTTTATTTTTATATGGCTATGTTTTCGGGATTCTCGACAGGACTGGGCAACTGCGCGTTGGTAAGAGTGATGAGATTATTACCGAGGAGTGTTTGCGGGATCTTTATCAGTCTAAGCTGCATTTGGTTAATGTAAGAGAATTATCCCGTAAGGCATGTCTTTATGCCAAACTGAGTTAAACAGGGAAGGAATGATTATACATTGCTGAAAATTGCGATTTATGGAAAGGGTGGCATCGGAAAGTCGACGACGGTTTCGAATTTAGCTGTGGCACTGAGCCAGAGAGGCTTGACGGTTCTACAAATCGGCTGCGACCCAAAGTCGGACTCAACTCAGATGCTGATGCACGGTGAGAGCATCCCGACGGTTCTTGATCTTATTCGCAGCAAGGGCGAGGATGTAATGCTTGATGAAATCGTGCACAAAGGTTTTGCCGGGGTCCTGTGTGTTGAGGCAGGCGGACCGACACCGGGTGTTGGCTGTGCAGGCCGCGGCATAATTACGGCATTTGAAAAACTGGAGGAGCTAAATGCCTATGAGATCTATCGCCCGGATATTGTCCTTTACGACGTATTGGGTGATGTGGTCTGCGGTGGCTTTGCCATGCCGCTGCGTGGCGAGTATGCCGACATTGTAGTTATCGTGACATCAGGCGAAAAGATGTCCATATATGCGGCGTCCAATATCGCAAAGGCCTTGGAAAACTTCAGTGTCAGAGGTTATGCGTGCTATGGCGGTTTGATCCTGAATCGGAGAAATGTCAAAAATGAATTAAAACTCGTCCAGGAGCTGGCCGCGAAAACAAAGGGCGAGATCATTGCAGTTATCCCTCGATCACCGGAGATACAGCTGGGTGAGGAACAGGAGATGACTGTGATGGAGGCCTACCCGGATTCGGAAGCTGCAAAGTGTTACCGCTTTTTGGCAGAAAGGCTGCTTGAAGTGTGTGCAGATACTGAAGAGGTGCGTGCAGATGTCAACTGAGATTCCTGGAAATACTTTATCTTATTTTATCCCTGATCCGGGCCGCAATAAGGTGAGCATCCGTGTGCCTGAGAGCCATAGCCTGCATGTCTGTCCATCAGCCTGCAGCCGCCGCAATGCCATCCATGCCTTGGAAAATGGCGATAAAAAGACCGTCAGGTGGGGTAAAAACTCCATCTGACGCTAAGAACTTTGTTTACAACTCGGAGAAGTAAATGTTTAAGCTTATTTATAAAAAAATAACAACAAAAAGGGGGGCGTAATCATCATGTTTAAGAGGCTTAATTCTATCCTGATTCTATTACTGGCGTTGGTCATGCTTGTTTCAGTAACCGGCTGCGGGAACAACACGGCTGTCACAAAGGACGATCCGGCGACGGCTGCCAAAACGGATACTATTAAAATCACTGATCACACGGGCAAAGAAGTCACGATTCCCGCTGATATTTCACGGGTTGTGATCGATCAAGTTCCACTGGCAGCAACCTATGTTATGTACAAGGGCGGTTCGGCGGAAGGTCTTGTTGGCTTATCTCAGAGTGTCCTGGCGGCAATCTCAAAGACTGCTTTAGTCAAAATTGCTCCTGAAATACTGAATGTAAACACGAACTACTATGAAAACGGAGAACTGAACATCGAGGAACTCATGAAGCTCAAACCGGATGTTGTTTTTTATGCTTCAGGCAATCCCAAGCATGGTGAATTGTTTGCCCAGGCAGGGATACCGGCAGTAGCCTTCAGTACAGATGGTGATCCGACTAAGCTTTATGCCGAATGGCTGAGGCTTCTGGAGGATGTGTTCCAGGAAAAGGGTAAGATGAATGATATTATTTCGCGTGGCGATGAAATGATTGCCATGGTAAAGGAACGGGCAGCGAAAATCGAAGATAGCAAAAGAAAGAATGTACTTATTCTCAACAACGTCAAAGATGGTGTTATTTCAGTTTCAGGAGATAAGAAACATTTTGGATTTTTATGGCTAAAGGCGATTAATGCCAAGAATGCTGCTAAAGAGGTAATGGGAGTTGCCCAGGTCAATATAGAGCAAATATTCAATTGGGACCCGGAGGCCATAGTAATGATCGGCCCCGGACAGTGTTCTATCTTACAGTCTGAGGTAATTGCCAACACTGTCGAGGGAGTAGATTTCAGCCCTCTGCGTGCTGTTCAAGAAAAAAAAGTATACACCTGCAACTTGGGCATGTGGAGTTGGTACACGCCAAACCCGGATGCGCCGCTTGTAGCGATTTGGCTTGCCCAGCAGATCTATCCGGATTTGTTTAAGGATATTGATCTTCAGAGTGAGACAGTAAAATATTACAAGGCCGCTTACAATTACGACCTGAGTGCAGAGCAACTGGAACAAATTTATAATCCGGACAAGTAAATGATTGAGCTTGCCCCATATTTTATTACCATGTTCGGCAGGGAAATGGCAGAGAAGATTTATGCAAACTGTACGATGATGTGCGGCGGCAAACTTATAGAAGATTTATAGTTAAGGAAAGGAGGACAAAAGATGGTTAAAGTGCAGATCCAATTGCCGCTCAATATCAGCCGGGGCATCGAGGAGATCCTGAAAGAACATATTGAGGAGAACAGAGGAGAGTATCAAAGGGAAATTGATATTGTTAATTCGCATGGGTGTGGTCCGGAGGGCGAAATGGGCCCCCAGGCGGACATCATGATTGGATTCATGCCAGATCTTGTGCAGCAGACTGACGAGTACATCCTTGGGCGCATGCGCAGCGCAGCCGGGCGTTTCCCAATTAGAAAAGAGCTCCAGGACAGCGGATTTGTTGATCCCAGGGGGTGTTTTCATACATTTGGCGTCGTCCCTTTTGTCATGTTTTACAACCCGGATTATACAGATGCTGCGGAAATTCCCCGTTCCTGGAAGGAGCTGCTGGAGCCCAAATGGAAGGGACGTGTCATGATGCCGGGGAAAGAGCACATGGCGCCGAAGGTTATCCGGGCCGTCCTGAAACAACAGAACCCGGAACAGGCCCGGGCAGTAGACGAAAATATCACTTGCAGTGGGATGCCTCCCAATGTCATCGAGGCTGTTAAAAGCGGAAAATTCGCCTTGGGAATTGCCAATATCACTTTTGGCAGAATCTCGGAGAGTCAAAATATCAAGATGTTCTGGCCGGAGGATGGACTCATCTGCATGCCGCAGATTATCGCCTGGCAAAAAGACCTCGACGAAAGCACGCTGAAGCTTGGTGACTTTATGCTCTCGCCAAAAGTTCAGAATTTTCTCGTCCAACAGTTATTTTACCCGGCTGCATCTGAAGTCGAGCTGCCTGAAATTTTCAGAAATAACAATGCAGTACTCAAATGGACAGGCTGGGACGATTTCCGTGCAGCTATGAAAAACAGCCGGTCTTAAATGGGGGCACCCCTTTGCCTGGGTGGACACGGATTGATTAAGCCAGTCATCTGTCCTGTGATTAAGAATTAAACGATAAGAAGGAGAAAATTATGGATAGCAAAGCAGATTTCAATAAAACAGTAAAAGAGATCTTCTTTCCGGTATTTCCGCTGCTGGCAGACGATATTCTTCAAAAAAGCGGCATCAAGGAAGGCATATGTCTTGATATTGGTACCGGCAACGGCTATATGGGTCTTGCGCTGGCTGAAAAAAGCACTTTAAATGTCAGACTGATTGACGTTGATAGTGAAATACTCAAGTTCGCGGGAGAGAACATTAAGGCTCGTCAACTGTCGGACAGAGTTGCGACTTTGCAGGCAAATGTTGAGGCCCTTCCGTTGCCGGATAACTATGCCAAACTGATTGTCAGCCGTGGGTCGGTTTTTTTCTGGGAGGATCAGGTCAAGGGATTCAATGAAATCTATCGCGTGCTGGCGCCGGGTGGGATGACCTTCATCGGCGGTGGTTTTGCTACACGCGAGCTCATGGATGAAATCGGGCACAAAATGAAAGATATTCATTCGGACTGGGAAGGACATCTTGCCGGAAAGATCGGCCCCGATGCGCCTGACAGATTCCGAAAGATATTAAGCAAAACCAACATCCCGGAGGCAAAAGTTGAGATTAGCTACAACACTGTAAACTTGTGGATCATTATGAAAAAATAAGCATGCCTCACCCCTGTAGGGCATGTTTTAACCCGCTAAAGCTGTACGGCAGTTGGCTCTTACTCAAATACGAGTTTTTGACGCATGCGTTAAATATGGTATCCAGTCAAATC
>CAYWSF010000064.1:0-7816 GCA_964460725.1 uncultured Desulfosporosinus sp. | reverse complement strand
ACAGCGTCGTCCTGTTGGTATGGCGGAAGTCTCCCTTGTTTTTGATAACACGGTTGAGATTTTACCCTTGGATTTCCAAGAGGTGACGATTACACGACGGGTTTATCGTGATGGTGAAGGGCAATATTTGATCAATAATGCATCCTGTAGGCTCAAAGATATTCAGGAATTATTTATGGATACAGGAGCAGGAAAAGAAGGATTTTCGATCGTTGGGCAGGGGCGGGTTGAGGAAATTTTAAATCTAAAAGCTGAAGAACGCCGCTCGCTAATCGAAGAGGCGGCAGGAATTACTAAGTATCGTTACCGGAAACGCGAAGCTTTAAAGCGTCTTGATGCAACAATTTTGAACCTTCAACGTCTTGATGATCTTCTTCAGGAAATTGAAGGACAGTTGACTCCTCTGGCTGCCCAAGCCCAAGTGGCCGAACAAAGTCTGGTTCTCTCTGCGGAAAAGAGAAACCTAGAAATCCAATTGACAGTTCAAAACATCTCAGAAGGGAAGCAAAAGCTGTCTTTAGCGAAAATGGATTTGGAAAAAGCACAACTTAGTTTAGTAGAGACCCAAAGTATATTAAGGCTTAAAGAAAGTAAAAGTTCAGAAGATAAGGTTTTGCTCACCAAAGTAGAAAACGATTTGCAGCAGGTGCAGGAAGAGGGCTTTCGGACTGAGCAGTCCATAGATGCACTGAAACATGAGCTGAGCATGCGCAGTGAGCGTTTCAAGCATTTTGAGGAGCAGATTGTAAGATTAACCGCTGAGATCCGGATGGATGAAGAAAAAATTGCCGGTTTGAACCGACGGATTAGTGCCTTTGCGGACAAGCAGGTTAATTTGAAGGAGATGGTTGAAGCATCAAAGGCCAGGGTCTCAGACCGGGAACAGAGACTTAAGAATGCTCGGGAGAGTAATTTGGCAGAAAAAGTTGAAAAAATTAAGGCTGATCTTTTTCAAGCCCTGTCGGAGCAGGCAAATTGTGCTAATGAATTAACCGGTGCTCAACATACGCTTGCTTCCATAGAACAGCAAGTTTCACAAATTGAACAGGAGCAAAGGCTAAAAGCAAAAGAACGGAAGAACTTGGCGAAAAATCGTGCTGAGCAGGAAAAAGAGCTGATTGAGCTGGAAGGACAAATGCAAGCTCGAGAAGCAGAACTGTTCAGGTCAAAGACAGAACTGGATCAGCTCAGCAGGCTTCGGCTGGCAAAAGGCGAAGAAATGCGGAAGCATAAGGCTTTAAAAGAGCAAACCGGGGCACGGCTGCTCGCCTTGCAGTCTTTAGAAGACTCTTTGGAAGGTTATCAACGTGGGGTACGTGAGGTTATGTTAGCCAAAAAGAGAGGAGTTCAAGATTGCCGGGGTCTCTGCGGGACGGTTGCCGATCTGATCACGGTGCCGGAAAAATATGAACCGGCCTTGGAAACAGCTTTGGGAGCCGGTTTGCAAAACGTTGTGGCAGAGAATGAATTGGCTGCCAAGGCAGCGATTGCCTATTTAAAGGTTCATCAATTTGGGCGGGTAACCTTCCTGCCACTGGATATTATTCAAGGAAACAGGATGTCCGTGAGCCGGACAATGGAAAAAGATGCCGGATATATCGGGCTGGCTGTTGATCTTATTACTTATGATGTCTTATTCAAACCTGCGCTGGAGTTTCTGCTTGGGCGTATTGTGATTGTCACAGATATGAATGCCGCAACTCGCATTGCTAAAGTATCCGGGTATAGGATGCGAATTGTTACATTAGAGGGAGATCAGGTTCATCCGGGCGGTTCGCTGAGCGGTGGAAGCATGCGGCGCAAAGGAGGAAATCTGCTTGCTCGTGCCCGCGAAATCGACGCCTTAAGAATTAAGTTGGAAAGTCTCGAACAGGACTTGTTGGAAAAAGAACAGGAATACCTTAAAGTGAATTTACAGCGCCAAGAGATACAGGAAAGTATTGAAAATTTAGGTCTTAGGCAACAGGAAGATAATGAATGTCAGGTTCGGCTCAAGATAGAGCACGAGAATGTGTTGCACCGGCTGCGGCGGTTAGAGGACGATATAGCGGTGCTGGATCTGCGGCACCGGGACATTCTGGCTCAGAAAAACGAAACACTTCTTCTATTGAATAATTTTAACAAACGCTTGCAATTAGCGGAGAAAACTGTACATGATTTGCGTGAAGAGTATAATCGGCGCGAGCTGGAAGGGAAAGCCGTGATTGCTGAAATAGAATCAAATAGGGAGCAACTAACCCAAGAGAAAATCCTGTTAGCTAAATGGGAGCAGGAATTAAATCAAGGCACGGAGCTGCTTAAACACGAGCAAACGATCTTATCAGAAAATGAATCAAATCTTAAAGTGAAAAAACAGAATCTTAGCGGCTTTCAAGAAAACTGTCTCGCCTTAGAACCAGAGCAAGAGACATTGAACCGGCAATTGGAAACACATTTACTTCACTTGGAGGACAAGAGAAATACCTTAAGGCAAGGCAGACAAGAGAAAGAGTTGTTAACAGCTAAGATAATTGAACTGGAACAGGAAATTTCCACCAATCGTCAGTTAGAGCATGAACTGGAACAACAGTTTCATGCCAATGAACTTCGCGTTGTTCGCCTCGAGACGGAGTGCCGGGCAGGGGAAGCGCGTTTAGCAGAGGAGTTCGATTTAACTTGGGAAGAGGCGCTGCTATACCGGACAAAGGAAAAAAAGGCAGTCCTGGAGCGAAGAGTACGGGCTCTTAAACAACAAATTGACGATTTAGGCCCGATCAACCAGGCTGCTGTCGAAGAATATCCGAAAATGCAAACCAGGAAAGTATTTATGTTGGCTCAGCAGGATGATTTGGTCAAAGCCAATCAGACCTTGCGCCAAGTCATCTCTGATCTGGACAGGACCATGAGTGAACGGTTTATAAAAAGCTTCCATGCAGTGAAGGGGGCTTTTCAGGATGTTTTTCAAGAGCTTTTTCGGGGTGGCAAAGCGGAACTTCAATTAGTAGACCCGGAACATTTGTTAGAAACAGGAGTCGAGATTATTGCTCAGCCTCCCGGTAAAAAACCACAACTCCTTTCCCTTTTGTCCGGCGGAGAACGGGCTTTAACGGCCATAGCCCTTTTATTTGCCTTACTGCGGGTTAAACCGAGCCCGTTTTGTATTTTGGATGAGATCGAAGCCTCTCTGGATGATTCCAATGTCCGGAGATTTGCCCAATATATTCAATGTCTTTCGGATTCAACCCAGTTCGTTGTTATCTCTCACCGCAAAGGGACCATGGAATCAGCCGATGTTTTGTATGGCATTACCATGGAGGAGAGTGGGGTCTCTAAATTGCTTGCCGTCAAGCTTGACGATCATTTAGATGCTAGACTGGCTTGACAATGACACCCGGCGCATATGACTTGAAGCAAGAACCTTTGACATTTTTGACGCCTCAATTGCGCTGCGGTGGTAAATCCGGCACATACGGATGGGGGCAAAAAAAGTGCAATCTTCGAAGTACTATGGTATTCTAATCTAGTGTCTCAAACTTCAAGTCTCGACTATGACTATGAGAGGATGTTAATATAGTGGCAGGATTCTTTGCAAAGCTTAAAGAAGGGCTGACAAAAACACGCCAAAATTTTGTTGATAAGGTGGAAGAAGTTTTTACTGGGCGCAAGAAAATTGATGAAGAATTATATGAAGAATTAGAAGAGGTGCTGATTCGTTCCGACGTCGGTGTTAATACATCAATTGAATTAGTGGAACGATTGCGGGAGGAAGTTAAAAAACAAAAAATTTCTCAACCAAACGAACTTCCCCTGATCCTCCAGGAGTTAATTACTGAGTTATTAGGGGAAGAGGAAGAGCTTGCCTTAGCAAAGCAAGGACCCAGTATTATTCTTGTAGTCGGAGTAAATGGGGTTGGAAAAACGACTACGATTGGTAAGCTTGCCAACTACTTCAAAAATGATGGAAAACGAGTTATCATGGCGGCTGGAGATACTTTTCGAGCCGCAGCGATTGATCAGCTTGAGATTTGGGGAGAACGAGCAGGAGTAGAGGTTATTAAACAGTTGGAAGGAGCCGACCCGGCAGCTGTTGCCTATGATGCGGTACAAGCTGCCAAATCCCGTGGGATAGACATTGTTCTTGTCGATACTGCCGGTCGTCTCCACAATAAAGTGAACTTAATGGAAGAATTGCGTAAGGTCAAGCGGGTAATTGAACGCGAGATTCCGGGGGCCCCGCACGAAGTGTTACTTGTGTTGGATGCTACTACCGGGCAGAACGCACTGCAGCAAACCAAGCTTTTTCAAGAAGTGGCCGGAGTAACCGGGATTGTGTTAACTAAGCTGGATGGAACAGCTAAAGGAGGCGTTGTGTTAGGCATTCGCGGCGAAACCCAGATTCCTGTGAAATGGATTGGCATTGGAGAAGGGATGGATGATCTGAGACCGTTTGTGCCTAAGGATTTTGCAGCAGCACTCTTTGATCAGTCTGAATGAGGAGGGAAAGTCCTGATATACTATGCAATTATTGGGGGAACCGGAGTGGGGGATCTTGCGTTAGCGAATCGGCAGGTTATCACAGTAGAAACTCCCTATGGTACGGTAGAACCCGTAGTTGGTAAACTGGGAAATCAGGAACTGGTTTTCTTGAGCCGACATGGAGATGATCACGCTATACCACCCCATCAAGTGAATTACAGGGCTAATATTTGGGCACTTCGAGAACTTGGCGTGCGAAAAATCATTGCCACCGCAGCAGCTGGTTCTTTGTCCGCGAATTTTCACAGAGGTGAGTTAGTGCTGTTGGATCAGTTTATTGATTTTACCAAAAGTCGTCCACAGACTTTTTACGAGGATGGGAAGCAGGGCGTACTCCATATAGATATGACCGAACCCTATTGTTCAGATGTGCGTCAAGTGATTATGGACGCCGCAGCGCAGCTGGGATTTGCGATCAGAAACAGTGCATGTTATGTTTGTACCGAAGGCCCGCGTTTTGAAACCCCGGCCGAGATTCGAATGTTTCAAAGCTTTGGGGCAGACTTGGTTGGTATGACGGGCGTTCCGGAAGTAGTTCTGGCTCGGGAGCTGGGAATGTGCTATGCTTCTATCGGGATGGTTACGAATGAGGCGGCCGGGATTGCATCTCATCCGTTAACCCATGCAGAAGTAATGGAAAGTATGCAGATACTTGGTATAAAGGTTGCACAACTTATTCAAAAGAGTATTGAGTTATCGACTTCCGTTCAAAAATGTCGCTGTGCCTCAGCGAATGTAGAACTAGGTAAGTTTTAGAAAGGCAGTGGGACAATGAAATCCATTGAATGGCTAGGGAATTCTTTGCGCATATTAGATCAGAGCAAGCTTCCGATAGAAACTGTATATAAGGAAATTTCCTCCTATAAGGATGTGGCAGAGGCTATTGAACACATGGAAGTACGCGGTGCGCCTGTCATTGGGGCAGCAGCTGCGTATGGATTTGCATTAGGCGCACTGGAGTATCAGGGGGATATCGAAGGATTTCCCAGTCACATGCAGGTGGTACAAGATAGACTCGAGGCCACTCGGCCCACGGCAGTGAATTTGTTTTGGGCGCTTCGACGTATGGAAGATCGTTTGCGTGAATATGGGAAGGTCAAAGATTTAAATGAGGTGCAGCAAATTTTAATTGAGGAAGCGGATCACATAACGGAAGAAGATCGTCGTGGAAATAGTATCATTGGGGAAAATGGTAATGAGATTGTTCCTGAGCAGGCCAATATTCTGACTCATTGTAACGCCGGAGCCTTAGCAACAGTGGAATATGGTACCGCGCTGGGAATAATTCGCAAGGCCCATGAAACGGGTAAAACTATTCATGTTTATGCAGATGAAACACGCCCTTTACTACAAGGAGCACGTTTAACGACCATGGAACTCATGCACGCCAAGATTCCGGTGACGCTGATTGCAGATAATATGGCCGGATATTTGATGCAGCAAGGTAAGGTAGACCTTGTGATTGTAGGAGCGGATAGAATCGCGGCAAATGGAGACACAGCAAACAAAATCGGAACTTACTCTTTAGCCGTCCTGGCACAAGCGCATAACATTCCTTTTTATGTAGCGGCGCCAACCTCAACTATTGATATAAAAGTACCGACCGGTCAGGAAATAACTGTTGAAGAACGTCCGGCTAAGGAAATACGGGAGTGTTTCGGAGTACAAATCGCACCGACGGAGGTCAATGTCTATAATCCGGCGTTTGATATCACCCCGGCTAAATATATTACCGGGATTATTACAGAAAAGGGGATTACGGTTAGTCCTTATTCAGTTAATATTCTAAAATTGATGGTGCGATCCTAACCTTCGGACCTTCGAAAAAGATCTTACCCGGTAAGGAAGACCTGGTGATGGTGTAAGGAGGACAGGAAGTATGTCTAAGATTCTCATACGGGCTATGGTTCTGCCTATGACCGGCCCAGATGTTTTTTATGAGCAGGGAGAAATAGCGATTGAAAATGATCGGATCATTTCGGCAGGACCGGCGGGTTCTGTACCGGCTGGGTTTATTCCTGATCGTATTTTGGAATTACCTAATGACCTGGTTATGCCGGGTTTAATTAATACGCATACCCATGCAGCCATGACTTTACTGAGGAGCTATGCCGATGATCTGCCGCTTATGCCTTGGCTCAATGAGAAAGTATGGCCTTTTGAAGAAAAATTGACAGGGGAAGATATTTATTGGGGGACGGCCCTGGCACTTTGTGAAATGATACGCTCAGGAACGACAGCCATGCTGGATATGTATATATCTATGGATCGAGTTGCGGAAGCGGTACTTAAGGCCGGAACGCGTGCCGTCCTGGCCCGGGGGCTGGCCGGGAAAAATCCAAATGGCAACCAAGCCCTGGAGGAAAATATCGAATTAGTCCGGCGTTATCACGGAGCAGGCAATGGACGAGTGAGTATTATGTTTGGCCCGCATGCTCCTTACACTTGCACGGGGGACTATCTTAAGAAAGTAAAAGAAGAAGCAGACCGGCTGGGTGTGGGGATTCATATACATGTGGCAGAATCTATCGATGAAATTAATACTCTTAACGAGCAATTTGGAAAAACCCCTGTGCAGTGGCTCGATCAGCTTAAGTTTTTTGGCGGGCATGTAGTGGCGGCGCACTGTGTTCATTTAACACCGGAAGATATGGACATCCTGGCCGACAAGCACGTTTGTGTTGCCCATAATGCCGAAAGCAATATGAAACTCAACAGCGGAACTGCTCCCATACCTGAGCTGCGCGCTAAAGGTGTTGTCATAGGGCTCGGAACGGATGGTGCGTCAAGCAATAACAATCTTGATCTTTTTGGGGAAATGCGTTCGGCGGCATTCCAACAAAAGTTAAGGGTAGATTCAACTGTTATGCCGGCTTATGAAGTATTGGAAATGGCTACGCTGGGCGGGGCTCAGACACTCGGCTTTAAAGATGTTGGCATGCTCGCACCGGGCTATAAAGCAGATATGATCACAATAGACATGGATCAACCGCATTTCTATCCGCGGTTTTCCATCCCGGCTCATCTGGTCTATGTTGCCCATGCCGGGGACGTACGCACGGTGATGGTAGACGGCAAACTGCTCATGGAAGAACGGCAGCTTTTAACCATAGATGTTGTTAAGGTTTGTAAAGAAGTTGAAACCCGGGCAAAGCGGATTTCCGCGCAGTTGCAGGGATAATGGCGGTAAACCTACTGATCTGCAAAAACTGGAGAAGACTCAAATTTTATTTCTTATAAGAAAACCGATATAATACTGTTCTTGACATACTCTGTAATATAGTTTAAAATTGCCTGTAAA
>CAYWSF010000063.1:0-7825 GCA_964460725.1 uncultured Desulfosporosinus sp. | reverse complement strand
CGCCCGATTTACTGGATGTTCTCCAGCGGCAAGCACGGCGGATTCAAGTGCCTGATTTATATGCACCGATACACCGAGGATACCCTTGCCCTTATAAATGGCAAGTACTTCCTGCCTGAATCCACCCGTTTGAAGAACGATATGGAGGAGTTGCTCTCCCGTATCAGCACTGCGGAGGGCCGAGACAAAATCCGTCTTGAAAAGGAACGTCAGAAGTTGGCTGCCGCGTATAACGAGGCTATCGAATACGGCCAGGTCCTTGACCATATGGCAAACAAGTATATAGCGATCGATCTGGATGACGGCGTCAAAGTTAACTACGCCAAGTTCCAGGGAGTTGAGCTTGTAACCGACAGCGGCACGAAAGTTAAGAAGGACCTGCTGATTCCGATTAAGTGAGGATAGTATGCAGATAAAAAAGGATGAATTGGAAAAGTTAGGGCATGGGCGTGCATGGCAGTTTTTTCTCAGTGTTCACAATGCTGTTAGCGCAATGGATATTTATAAATTATATACTATTCACTATCTGAAGTTAAAGCGAAGCAATTTAGTTGACATCATTGAGGGGAATGTGGAAATTCGTGAGGAAGAAAAGCTTTCCTTTCCTCCTGGAGACTGGCTTGAAATTGAAGGATTTAATATCAGCCTTGCATTTTTAGTATGGTTGAATACATATAACTTTTTTCAGTCAAGTCGAAACTGTTTTGACTATATGGCTCAAATCATAGCTGAGTTTTTCCCGAATGACAAACTGGGATTGATTGATTTTAGAGAAATAGCCAAAAAGATGGACAGCTTTGAAAATGAAGCACTGAAAGGCTGGATAAACAATGTAAACATGTCTGATTTATATAAATATATTGATGATTACTGTAATACAGTGAAGCATAATCAATATCTTCCAACGAGGATTACAGTACAAACTAGTGACCTTGAAATGACGGGTTATATGCAAGCGTTTAAAAAGCAGGTTAAGGACGATGTACACGTTTACGAAGAAACAGAAATTACAGAACAGATGAATTCAGTAAGAAAATTTACAGTAGAAACCTATCAAAAACTTGTAGCGATTATTTTTCCCGCTTAAGTAGCAGAGGGAATAACTTAGGGGAATGAGTTTATGGCAAGTATAGATTATCAGGAGGCAAGAAAGGAAATTACAAAGATGTTCCGTGCTAAAGACAGCAGTGGACGTAAAGTGATTTTCTGGTATGATCCTCCGATGAATTTCAAAGAGGATGTTACGACCGACAGCTTCGACTGCTGCCGGGTCCTCGTGTGCGAAAAGAATGAGTTTTCCATCAAGAAAACCATCGAGCATGACGAAACGGATACGAACTTTCTCGTATATATTCCTGCAGAGAAGCCGACGGATAACGAAAACTGGCTGCTGGATGTTCTGATGTACAGCCAAGAGTATTACGCCGATACGGTTGCCCTGACTATGCGCAGACTCGGTCTTACCAATACCGACCTTCGCCGTATAGTTAAGCGTTATGCTAAATTCTTTGACAGCGAGGCACGTAACAAGAAGCTGACTAGCTATGTTGAAGTGAATGACAGCATGAGCGGTGACGAGTTGAAGCTGGCCATGCTGTGCGTACTGGTTAAGGCGCAGTCCCGCTCCATCGAAAGCGTGCTGACTGAGCTGGTGTTTGACTCTGGCAGCAAATACGCGGACTTGAAGAAGTTCGGATTTGAGGAATATCTGTGGGATGAGATTTCCCGATACTACAACTATGAGGGTGACCAGAAGATCGGGCTGCTTACCCGCAAGTTCCTATTCACTGCGCTTTTGGAGCAGAAGGCCGATTTCAGGGATTTACCGTCCTTCTATCAACAGTACATCATTACAGGCGCCGGGAAGATGGACGCCAAGTTTTTCGTGGATAAAATCAAAACCGATAAACGATATCCGGAGCTTCAGTCCAGCATTGCAATAGACCTCAAGATTGAGGGGCTGCTTGCACATAGGGATATTTCCTGCGTACAGGAAGCGGATATCTTTGAGTGCATTGATACGTATATCGTTAGTACCATAGCGGAAAGCCTGAAAAACGGCAGCCTGGATTACGATACTTTTGAGCGTATTATTAACGGCCGCATGAGCTCTGTCTGGTATGAGGAGCACAAGGCAGAATATGAGCTGCTGGCAGCATCTATTGCCTTCTTCCGTGCTCTGGAAAAGCCCGTGCCAAAGCAGCTATTATCCACTGAATATATCCGTGAGTATACAAATACCTGGTACAAGGTGGATACCCATTACCGCCATATCTGTGCCAGCTACCGCAGCATTGCGCATCCGATAGAAGAATTTGAATGGCTTATGGATCGGGTTGAGCTTACCTACCAGATGAAATTCCTTGATGAAATCGGCAGGGAATACAGTGACTCCCTTGCTCAGCAAGGTGAGTGGCGCTTTGCCGGTATTCCCATGACGAGTGATTTATACCGCATTGTCCAGAAGAATAATTACAAGAAATGCTTTGTGATTATTTCGGATGGGCTACGTTATGAAATCGCACATGAGCTTTTTGAGAGGATTCAGGTTGATCCGATTCTCAAAGGCAGCCAGGAATTAAGCTATGCAATATCTCCGATCCCTTCTGAGACCCGCTTTGGTATGGCAGCGCTTCTGCCGCATAAGATCCTTTCCTATGACAACGGTATGGTATCAGTGGACGGGCTTCCCACAAACAGTATTGTGGCCAGGGATGCTGTGCTGAAGGCAAAGCAGGAAAGCTATGCAGCTATCGGATATGAAGATATTAACTCTATGTCCAGAGCGGAGCTGCGTTCGTATATGGCGGATAAGTCTCTGGTTTATATCTATCACAACGTCATTGATAATACCGGTGAGCATAACGAAAAGAGGGTCTTTGATGTTGCAGAAACAGCCATCAATGAGATTTTGATGCTGGTTCGCAAGCTTTACAACAGCCTTCAGATTTCCAACTTCTACATCACCGCTGATCACGGTTTTCTTTACCGCAATAACCGAGTTGAAGAATCATCCAAATACAGCAATGTGGTTTCCATGCATCCTACGGAAGCATCCAAGCGTTATGTGCTGAGCGATGATGGTTCCTTCACCATTCCCTACACATTGGAGTTTCCGCTTGCCGTGGAGGATGGTGGTTATAAGGTGGTTACACCATACAGCTATGAGCTGTTCAAGACTCAGGGCAGCGGACTGCAGTACATACACGGTGGTGCCTCTCTGCAGGAAACGGTCGTGCCAATCATTCATATTGGAGAACTCAGTTCTGCTAAGAACAAGGATGCTGTTACCCCGGTTGGCGTAAGACTTAAGAGTATTACCCGAAAAATCACAAATCGCAGCTTTGCCTTAGAATTTGAACAGTATGAAAAAGTGGAAGGCCTGAAGCAAGCCGTCAGCTGCGAGACTTACATTGTGGATGAGGATGGCAATAAAGTATCCGGAACTTATCCGTTCATGGCAGCCTCCACAAGCGATGATGCGGCTACTCGTGTAACAAGTGTCCGGTTCACTCTGATGAATATTCAATTTGACCGAAGCAAGCGTTATTTCCTTGTCCTGCGTGATACGGCAAAGCCTGACGAGTATATCGAAAAAGAGCAGTTCACAATTGACATCCTTCCCTTGCGGGTATTATAAGGAGGTTCCAGTATGGATGATCTCGATAAGAAGGTATTTGAGCTCTTTTCCGGACGCGTGGTCCCAAAGGGCGCCACAAAGAAAATCAAGAATAGCGCCAATGTGCCGACCTATGTACTGGAATATCTGCTGGGCACATACTGTACCTCCGATGATGAGGAGGAAGTCGCAGCCGGTATAGAGCAGGTTAAGCGCATTCTGTCTGACAACTATGTCCGTCCGGATGAGTCCGAGCAGATTAAGGCAAAAATTAAGGAAAACGGCAACTACACGGTCATCGACAAAATCAGCGTCAAGCTGAATGAGCGTGTCGACCAGTACGAATCCGATTTCCTATTCCTTGGGATTCGCGGGATCTATGTACACCCGAAATATGTAAGGGAGTATGAAAAACTCCTGGCCGGCGGCATCTGGTGTATTGTAGATCTGACCTACTTCTACAACGAGGATGAAAAGAAGCAGAGTCCGTTCATCATAAACGATATAACGCCCATTCAGATGCCGAACCTGGACAAAAATGAAATCATCGAGGCGAGAAGTCAGTTTGGCAAGGAAGAATGGATTGACTTTTTGCTCCGTTCATGCGGTATGGAGCCCACACAGTTTGAATACCGTACCAAGTGGCATCTGCTTGCTCGTCTGGTTCCGCTCATTGAAAACAATGTCAATACCTGTGAACTTGGACCGCGCGGCACCGGAAAATCACATATATACAAGGAACTGTCACCGAACTCTATTCTAATATCCGGTGGGCAGACCACTGTTGCCAATCTGTTTTATAACATGGGCAAGCGTCAGGTCGGTCTTGTTGGCATTTGGGACTGCGTAGCATTTGACGAGGTTGCCGGAATCAACTTCAAAGACAAAGACGGCGTCCAGATTATGAAGGATTATATGGCTTCCGGTTCCTTTGCAAGGGGAAAGGAAGCAATCCAGGCAAATGCCTCTATGGTATTCGTGGGCAACATCAATCAGAGCGTGGATTATCTCCTGAAAACATCGCATCTGTTTGAGCCGTTTCCAGAGGCTATGATTGACAGTGCCTTCTTCGACCGAATGCACTGCTATATTCCCGGTTGGGAAATTCCAAAGATGCGTCCGGAATACTTTACCGACAATTATGGCTTCATTTCCGATTATTTTGCGGAGTTTATGCGTGAAATGCGGAAAGTCCCGGAGACGGATGCCTTTGATAAATATTTCAAGCTGGGGAGATGCCTGAATCAGCGTGATACCATTGCTGTTCGCAAGATGGTATCTGGCCTTACAAAACTGCTGTACCCAGACGGAAAGTTCACAGAGACTGAGATTGAAGAGATCCTGAAATACGCCATAGAAGGACGCAGGAGAGTCAAAGAGCAGTTAAAGAAAATCGGCGGCATGGAGTTCTACGATGTACAGTTTTCCTACATCCGTTTTTCAAATATGGAGGAGATCTTCGTACCGGTCCTTGAGCAGGGTGGCGGAAAGCTGATCCCCGAAGGCATTGGGAAACCCGGTCATGTTTACACTGTTGCCAACGGTACAAATGGTATGATGGGCCTTTTCAAATTTGAGGTCACCATGACCGAAGGCTCCGGAAAGTTTGATGTCACTGGAATGCAGAGCGCGAAGGAAACTAAGGAATCGGTTAAGACCGCGCAGAACTATTTCCGAGCCAACGCTAAGCAGATTAGTGCATCTATCTCTGTGGATTCTAAGGATTATATGATGCATATCCAGGACTGTCAGGGTGTCGGCCTCGATAGCAATGTCTCTCTTGCCACAATGACCGCATATTGCAGTTGTGCGTTGGACAAGCCGGTTTTACCACAAATGTGTATTCTAGGCTCCATGAGCATCGGTGGAACCATCAACAAGGTTGAGGAGCTTGCCTCCACTCTGCAGGTAGCCTTTGACGCAGGTGCCAAGCGCATCATCATCCCAATGAGCAGCGCAGCCGATATAGCAACCGTTCCTGCAGATCTGTTTGCAAAGTTCCAGATTTCCTTCTATAGCAGCCCCGAGGATGCAGTAGTTAAAGCATTGGGGATTGAGTGAGTTCCTAATTATAAATATTATTATTAATGAATATGGAGGAAGTAAATTGAATAAAAATCGTGGTCCAAGTCCATCTGATTCTACTATAAGATTGTTATGTGTGCGTTCGGCTGGTAGATGCCAATTTGATGGTTGTAATGCTTTTTTATTTCAAGATGAGATCACTCTGACAAATGGTAATTTTTCGAATGTAGTACATAATGTTGCATCCAGTCCTGATGGGCCACGAGGAGATTTTGCACTCTCACACCAGCTTAGTGGCAGCATAGATAATTTACTCTTGTTGTGCCCGAAACACCATAAACTCATAGATGATCATCCAGAAATATACACAGAACCCTGTCTACGTGAAATGAAGAAAAAACACGAAAAACTAATATATGAGCAGTGTGAAATGATTGGAAAACCATCAAGCGAAATACTTATGTTTTCGTCACCAATTAAGGGAAAGCTTGATTCATCCATTAATTTACATCAAGCTGTAGATGCAATTAAACCATTCAAAAGGCCAAATTCATTTAATGGAATACCGATATTTGTTAAATCATCTGCAGATTACAATTCAAATGAATATTGGATGGAAACAGAACGACAACTAAATGCACAGTTTAATCGACTCATTGTTAATAGCGCGATGGTGATTAATCCGGAACAGCATTTTTCGGTTTTCCCATTAGCTCCTATACCGCTTATAATTAAACTTGGTTATTTAATGGGTGATAAAATACCGGGGGATATATATCAAAAAATTCGAGAGCCAGATACTTGGAAGTGGTTATACGAAGACCAGAAAAATGAATTCAAAGTAGAAAAAAAGGTTGTTCGTAATGGTAATAAGATCGCTCTGGTAATGTCATTAACTGCTGATATTTCCGAAGCTAGAGTAACACAAGTGTTTGATGCAGATATAATTTATTTCATTCGAGCTTATCATTTTGGTGTTGATGCTATTTCTAGTAAAGCTGATCTAAAATCCTTTTGGCAACTCTATCAAAAAATATGTGACGAAATATCAAACAAATATACGAGTACAAAACAGATTCATTTATTTCCTGCAATACCAGTCTCAGCTGCCTTTGAAATTGGACGTAGATATATGCCTGGGGTATATCCGGAAATAGTAATATATGAAGAAAACAAAGGTTTTATAAAAGCATTTTCGATTGGAGGGTAAATGTCATGTCAAGAAAAGAAACTGAATTAGGAATAATCCTTGCAAAAATTGCTGATGAACTTAATATTACAGATACTATGTATGATAAAGCTGTTCAAAGTTATATTGCTGTTGGAAATTGGATTGGGGATGGACTGGATTTTACAGTCGAAATTATGCCACAAGGTTAAATGAATCTAGGAACAACTGTAAGGCCAATAAACGAGAGTGATGATTATGACATTGATCTTGTATGTTTACTTCATGAGGGATGGCAGTTAGATGCAAGAACTATAAAGGAACTTGTAGGCAAACGTCTAAAAGAAAATGCAATGTATAAAAAAAAGCTTGATGAGGGTAGTAGATGTTGGAAAATGAGTTATGACGGTTTTCATATGGATATACTACCTTGTGTACCAAAAGAACGTTTATTTATAAAGGATAATCATACTGAAATCCGTCTAACACATAAAAACAACGATGGAACTTATTCTGATAAATACAGCAATCCTCATGGATATAAGTTGTGGTTTATAAACCAAATGTTAAATGTATATAAAAACTTAAGTGAAAAATATGCAATTGAAAATCGAACAATAATTGATGAAGTGCCTATTTACAAAGTCCGAACGCCATTGCAGCAATCTATACAGTTATTAAAGCGTCACCGGGATATTATGTTTGCTGGGAAAGATGATATAGCTCCGATTTCAATTATTATAACTACTCTTGCTGCAAAAGCATATAACAATGAAACTGATTTATATGAAGCCTTACATAATATTCTTGATAATATGCCTAACTATATAGAAAATCGAAATGGTATCTCATGGGTTGAAAACCCGGTTATGGCTAACGAAAACTTTGCTGATAAATGGCAACATCACCCAGAGAAGAAAAAATCATTTTTTAGTTGGTTAGAACAAGCAAAATTAGACCTTCTTATTAAACCCATTGATATGTTTGGAATTGATACAATAGGAAAGCATTAT
>CAYWSF010000062.1:0-7853 GCA_964460725.1 uncultured Desulfosporosinus sp. | reverse complement strand
ATGCACGTCTTTTAAGGACATGCATAAATTTAAAAATTTATTTTATCTTTTTATTTTCTGCCTTCTCGTTCGTAATACATCTGATGGCGAATATCTTTTTCTACTGTTAAACGGAAGATGCGCGAGGATTGAATTATTCGGGATGTTGTACGTACCCCTATATATTTTTCCAGTTCATCAAGTGAGAGATTTGAAGTAATAATCGTCGGCAGTGATTCATTCATACGATAATTAATAATTGAATAGATGCGGTTCCGTGTCCAGTCTGTGTAATTGTGTGCCCCTAAATCATCAAGAATCAAAATGGGAATTGTACGAGCCGAATCCAGTAAATCCATTTCATTAACATCAGACTTATAGGTTGCCCTTAATTCGTCCAAAAGATCGGGAACTACAAGAAAAAGTACTTGAAGCTGGGCATCCATAAGCTCGTTGGCAATAGACGCCGCCAGAAAGGTTTTCCCTGTTCCTACCGGCCCGGTGTAGAGAATGCCTAGAGTATGAGGATTATGCCTGCATTCCTCAACAAAAGCTTTGGCAGCCTTTAAGGCTTTGGCAGCGGATTCATAATGTGATTGGTCGTTATTTTCTGTTGTGTAATAATCGAACCTGAATTTTTCTAAACGACACTTCATTAATTCTCGCGATATTCGGGCATTACGAAACTGATTTTCTAGTTTTCTTTTTTGCATACAGTTACAGGGAAAGGCCACATCCCCCTTAAGCACGATACCACGATCCTGACAAATAGTACATTTAAACGTTTTGGCTTGGTCTGGGTGATCTGTTTCTCCATGATTTTGGCTGCCTGAGGGGGAGCAATCATCGACGACCGGGAGAGATTTTAAGTTGGACGTTTTAGTGACTAAGACGTTACTATTCATGATATCTTTTATGTTTTTCATCTTATTTCATAACCCCCCTTCAAAATCCGAGATGTGAACTATAAGTAGAAATTATCATATTTGTTCGGTGTTGTTTTAGTTTTTGATTTCGATGCTTTCTTTTCTTGTCGTGATTTAAAATAAGCGTCTTCCGCCTCGACTTCAGCTCGCGTGCGCAGTCCTTTCTTCTCCCACTCCCGGAGAATGGAATCCAAATAGCGAAAATTTCGTATACCGGCACTTACGCCTCTCCTCAAAGCTTCAATAATTAACTCTTCAGAAAAATGAGAAGAAAGCCAACGTTCAATATTTTCACACTCAAGTTGAGTAAGCAATCGCCCAAATTCTTGCTCAAAGATATGGACAATTTGTTTACTCGCCGGATTAATCGCAGTCGATTGAGAAGAAGATTGGCCTGTTCTTAAGTTTTTCTCTTCCTCTAATTGCTGAGAACGCTCAATGGCCCAGAGTTCGGCGAGTTCATCGATCAGGTTAACAAAACTATAGCATTGACCCCATTTTTGTTCAAGAGGATTCCAATTACGCTCAATTGTAAGTAATTTTTTCTCAATCAATCGGCCTACTATTTTCTCAATCTCGGCAGGAGATAAGGTCATGCGCTCAGCTAAGGCAGCTATTGAAGGATAGGGGTTTACTTCAACTTCACAAAAAATTTGAATTAATACCATCATCTCACGATCGTTTAAGCCAATTTGTTTATAATGAGTTAAGAGATATTTAGGGATAGATACTACGCCGGAAAAGAAAAGAGCCTGTAAAAAGCTCCCGTAAACACTAACCTTATTCATTAAGGCTCACTCCCTATGTTTTCATCAAAGAAAAAACCCTGAAGCTTCTCCTTTTTTGTTTATTATCCTCCTGAAAAGTAGTAACAAAGGTCATTTATCGCTTATTTTCCAGGGGGAACCAAAAAATTGCTCGAGATATTTTCCAAATTACGGCAGGAGAATAGAAGTTGTTTGGAGTATATATTTTCCAAATGAACTTAGGAGGAGTTAAGATGGATTTTAGGCAAGAGCTTGTAAATATCATTAATAAATCTGGTGTTCACCCTGCTTGGGGTATCAATCATTGTTTCAGAGTCTATCATTTAGCAAAAGAACTTTCAAAGGGCTTAACCTTAGATGAAGAAGTTCTTTATACTGCGGCAATGCTGCATGATATAGGAAAATGTCCTCTCTATGCACTGAAAAACGTAGATCATACTTTGCGGTCCAAGGGAGTTACTATGAATATCCTCCAACAAAAGATGTTTTCTCCAATTAAATTGCCGTTAGTACTGGATGCGGTTGAAAATCACATGTATTACTCTGAACCAGGACGAAGTGACGAGGCCGTCTACTTACGTGATTCAGACATCTTAGATAATTTTGGGAACATTGGTCTAATGCGTTTATTTAGTATAGTTGGGCAAGATGAATTAATTCAGACCACTGAAAACGCAATAGACCGAGCACGTCTTTTTGCAGATGCTCTTCCGCATAAGGTTTCTACCAAAACCGGAAGGCGTTTGGCGGTAAAGCGACGGGAAGAAACTCTTCGTTTCCTGACTGGGATAAAACGCCAAACTGCTGAGTTTGCTTGGCTTTAGTAGTTTTAAAATACTTACTTCTTGGGCTGCTTTCCCGATTTTTGTGATTTAAGCCAACGGGTCATATGGTTAAGAATATCCTCAACTTTACCATAATCTTGTGTCCGTTGCCCTTCATTAACTAATTGCTTAACATGGTGAACCAGTCGGCCATAAGCTTTATTAACTCGCGCCCGCGCTTTATGTGCCGGCTTTTTGGTGTATTTAAGGTCTCGCTTAAAAGAAGGAACGGTTGATATACTCTCCAAGGAGGACTTTACGGACGTTACTTCCGTTTCATTATCCTCACTGGAAGGCTCATCTGCCAACCAGTCTTTTTCCGGTAAATACCGCAAAACTTGATCCGGCAGGAATTCAATTACCTCACCAAGTTGAGGAATTAATGGACTTTTACAATACGTTTCTTCAACTTTAGCGGCAAAAGCGGTTTGAGCTTCTAATTCACCATGAACGAGAATAATTTGTTCTGCCTTTTTACCGATGTGAGTGAGCCAATTAAGCAAATGAGATTGATCAGCATGAGCAGAAAAGCTGTCTATATTACTTATGCGTGCCTTTACAGCCACCCTCTCCCCATGTATAGTAACAGTCTCGGCACCATCAAGGAGCAGGCGACCGAGTGTGCCTATGGCCTGATATCCTACAAAAAGGACGGTGGCTTTCTCCTGCCAAAGGTTGTGTTTAAGGTGATGTTTAATTCTCCCTGCATCAGCCATACCACTGGCGGCAATAATAATCGCTCCGCCTTTGATTTCATTAAGCGCTATTGAATCGGCAGCTGTTTGACTAAAATAAACGTTCGGCATAGTCAAAGGATTGGTACCCTGACTAATAAGTTCACGAGTTTCCAGATCAAAATTTTCCGTGTTATCTCGGAATATTTTAGTAGCGGCAATCGCTAAGGGACTGTCAATATAAACTGATAACATTGGGATTCGCTTTTCATTTTGCAATTTTAAAATATAATAGAGAATATCTTGGGTCCGTTCGATAGCAAAGGCAGGGATGATTAAATTACCGCCGGCTTCATAAGTTGTACGAATTATTTCTGCAAACTGTTCAACGCGGTCAATTATTGTCCCATCCGGATTTGCATCGAAGTGGAGACGATCTCCATAGGTTGTCTCCATGCAAACAATATCTGCATCACATAGGATGCTGGGATCTTCAATATAAGGTTGATTAATATTGCCAATATCACCGGAAAAAACAACTGTTTTCTTAAAGTCCGGTTCGTTGAAGTAGATTGCAACAGTTGCTGACCCTAAAATATGACCTGCGTCATAGAATTGAAAGGATACGGTCGGGCCAAGGTCAATAACCGTATTATAAGACGCTACCTGAAACTGTGGAAGGGTATTGAGTGCCTCTTGAACATTATAAATCGGTATTAAGGGTTCTAAGCCGTTTCTCATGCGCTTTCGGTTCTTGCGTTCCACTTCCATTTCTTGAATATGTCCGCTGTCCGGAAGCATTATTGAGCATAATTGCATTGTTTCAGGCGTTGCCCAGATATCACCCTTAAAGCCTGCTTTAACCAATTTGGGCAACATTCCTGAGTGGTCGATATGAGCATGTGTTAAGATAACGGCATCAATACTCTCCGGATTGTAAGGAAACTTATTATAATTTAACTCTTTCAGTGCTTTGGTGCCCTGAAACATACCGCAATCTATTAAGATACGCGATTCACCTGATTCAACAAGAAACGAAGACCCCGTGACTACTTGTGCTGCTCCGAAGAAGCTGATTTTCATTAAACAATCCTCCGAACCTTCGAAAATTCTTATAAATTATCAACGATATTATTTTACCTGTTAATTTTATGTTTAGCAACAATCACTGTTAGTCACAGCGAAAGCGCTATTGTTTTTATTCCCTGCTCAAAGGCAAAAAAAATTTCGCGCATTGTTTTCACAGCTTTCTTAAACGCCGAAGTTGTCTAATTTCCCTCTCTAATCTGCGCGGAAACATAAGAGCCTCAGAACTACATACATAAACCTTCCACCCTTTTTCTATAAGGTCTTCTACTGGGCAAGAATGCTCAGGATTATCCAGATAAATGAGAATATCCTCCACTTGAGCCAGAAACGTTAGACCCATTAAGTCCCGGTTCCAACATATAGGGACGTTTGGAAAGATGTTTCTGAGAACGTATTTAAGGCGCTCAACCGGTTCTAAAAGCTCATCTGGCTCACATAGCTCATCATCTATTTGATCTATGTGAGCCGGTAATGTTACTTCGGCTTCCCCTAAGTGCGAGGTTGTGTTACTATCAATCTCTTTCGTCATACCTTCATGTAACATTTTGTGCATAATCTCCTGGAATGAAGGAAAGTTATTAATTACCTGTGAGTCAGGAAGTTGTTGTTCAAGAAGCTGCCGGAATGCATCTTCTAAAGATTCTGATGGAATCTCAGGATTTTTCTGCAATAAGTGAGTTGCGTTCGATACAATTTGACAACCACTTCGATACTCTTCCTCTGAATCGGTGCCGGTTATCAGGCAGACTGTAAATAGTTTTTCTATGATTTGATTTAAGCATGCTTCTACTTGGGGATTACTATTAAAATGTCTCTCCAAGGTTATCCACCTCCAGCTTCTATATCAGTTGATAGCTATGCCTTTTACTGAAAAGGTATGAATAACCTAAGCAAATAATCCATAATGTCTATTTTGATATCATTTTCACTGGACCAACGCTTTTCTGTATGTATATAATGATTCTGCTGCATAAAGTCTTTTTTTGGGTTAAGATTGTTATTGATCCCTAAATGAGGGTTTTTCAGTAGAATCATATAATTAGAAAAACTACATACTTTGGAAAGGCCAAGGGTGAAAGGAAAGCCCACAAGCTCCCGGTCCAACATGAGTGGCAATTACTGCTCCGCTTTCCATCAAATGAACTTCGTGTTCCGGATAACTAGCCTTAAGCTCGTTAAGCAAGGTTGCTCCTTCTTCCGGTCTATTGACATGCATAACACAAATACGGTAACGTTTTCCGGAAGATAAGGCGCGATTTAATTCGTCCAGCACACGTTGCCAGGCCCGGGCACGCGAACGCACTTTGTCGAAAACATCGATTTTGGCGTGTTGATTAAAGTAAAGAATCGGTTTGATCTGAAGTAAATTTCCGAGCAGAGCTGCGGCTCCGCCAATTCGTCCACCCTTGCGTAAGTATTCCAAAGTATCAACAATGAAATAAAGCTCTGTTTGTTGTTTTAATTTATCAAGCTGAGCCATAATTTGCATAGCACTCCAACCTTGTTCGGCCCATTCTGCTGCCGCCCAAGCCAAGGCACCCAGGCCTAACGCGGCAGACTGGGAATCAAAGAGATGAATATTTTTACTGGAGGCTAATTCTTTAGCCATCTGGGCAGAGTGAAATGTTCCACTTATTGATGATGAAATATGAATGCTTACGATATCTTGAATACCTTCTGTAAACAAGGATTCATAAGTCTCTAAAAAAGCACCAACAGAAGGTTGAGATGTTGTAGGTAACCCAGGAATTTTATTTAACTTCTCGAAAAAAACATCATTGGCTAGTTCATTTTCAAAAAAAATCTCATCCCCAATATTAACAATGAGAGGCACAACTCGAATCTGAAATCGTTCCAGGATATCTTTGGGCAAATAGCCGGTGGAATCCATAACAATTCCAACTGTTCTCAATTATCTTCTCCCCCCTTCAATAAAACAATTTAACATTAACGAGTTACTAATTATAAAGTATATCCCAAAATAAATAAAATGTGTAGCAATAACTCTGTTCCCTGAACCCCACATGCTAAGCACCCCTGCCGCCGGTACTTCGGCCTGGCGTCGAAGCATGCGGACAAACAACCCCGATGCACGCACTCCCACCTATTTGCCAAAGGTTTTTTGGAAAACCCGATATCAAGCTTTCTCAGTGCTAATGTTTTGCCAACTGAGAGCACTTCGTCTGCAGGGATTTACGATATTCTGCTTCCCGCCGGTACATCTCTGTTAACCGAACCAGCGAAGGGGTATTATTATTTAAGGATATGACGATATGATTGAGAATATTAGGGAGGTAACGATGAAAGCTTTAATTACGTTAACATCCAGTGAATCAAAAAGACTTATTGCCAAAGGGGTAAAGGCATTGCCCAGCGTGCGGAACGCTTTGGAAGAACACTCGATTATTGTGGCAGGCGGTACAACAAATGCCTTTGTGGCAGAAGAGTTACTTGGCATTCGGATTGAGGATAAAACCGGTTATACGATCGGTATTGTCACCGGGGGAGAGCTGGGGATTAGTCGATCTACCAAGAAAACAGCCCCTTTTGTTATTGTCAAGGGACAAGCCTTAAAAATGCCCTGGAAAGAATATTTGCCCAAATTACAGGCGAGGGATATTTTCATCAAAGGTGGTAACGCTGTCGATCACACAGGCTTGGCCGCTGTACTGGTTTCTAATTCATTGGGCGGTACGATTGGAGCCGCTCAAGGGATACTTTATGCCCGAGGAATTGAACTTATTGTGCCGATCGGTCTGGAAAAAATGATTCCGGATGTACGAGCAGCCGTAGAATTTATGACAAAATCCCCGGTTGAGCAATCGTTTGGACATAAAGCCTGTCTTATTCCCCTGCTTGGGGCTACCGTTGTTACGGAATTGACTGCCCTGGAAACACTCTACCATGTTCAAGCCTGTTGTATTGCCGCCGGTGGGGTCGATGGCTCCGAAGGTGCTGTTATTATTTCCATTGAAGGCTCCGATGAAGAAGTGCAAAGGACAATTCAAGACATTAAATCCATTAAGGGTGAGCCTCCGGTTTCCGTTCATTAAAAATTACTAATATGTACTAGGAGATTGTTGTAAAAGTAGTTTTTCCGAAAATAGATGTCCATATTTAGTACAAACCGCATATTTATAACACTATGTAATGTGGTTTTTAAAACTTGCAAAATTAATTTTTGGCGTTTTATAACAGACTCCTAGAACTTTTGCTTTTGCCGAGCATTGAATTTCCAAAAAGATGGCCATAAAAATGCCCCACGTTCCCTTGGGTTCTTGGACTCGTGGGGCAGGAACTAAATTGATAAAACGCGAGATAAACAGACTTCTAACCGGCTGAGGAAGTGGTAAGTTTATTTCAATGAAAAGGGGGCTGCCCGGCTAGAAAACCGGATCGAACATATCTTTACGGGCACCGCAGACTGGACACTCATCAGGTGGCTCAGGGCCTTCGTGAATATAACCACATTTGCGGCACTTCCATTTGTTGGCCCTCTTTTGACCGCTGCTGTCTCTGCCAAGATTATTTAGAGTCTCCACGGTATTCACCTGGGGGGCAATTATTATTTCACCAACCAAGACTCCTTCTTCA
>CAYWSF010000061.1:0-8101 GCA_964460725.1 uncultured Desulfosporosinus sp. | reverse complement strand
GCCGTTAAATTGGGATTGCATTTCTATGGTTTACGCGCTGATTAATATTTAACCTATTTGACACTCCAATCAAATTTGATTTTTCCTTAAAATTTATTTTAATAAGCCTGGAGGAATAAGGCGTTGAACTTATTTGGAAAAATCCTGACCCCATCTCGAGTCTTAGTTTTAGGAATTACTGCGCTCATCCTGTTAGGAGCATTTTTACTTACCTTACCTAATGCAACCCAAGATGGAATGGGCTTGTCTTTATTGGATGCCATCTTTACATCAACTTCGGCAGTTAGCATAACCGGCTTAACGGTAGTGGATACTACGATGACTTTTTCGCTGTTTGGGCAATGGGTTATTCTAATATTAATGCAAGTCGGCGGACTGGGCTTTATGACTTTTGCCACGATGTTCTCGATTATTTTAGGGAGGCGTATTACCCTTAAGGATCGATTGCTGCTCAAAGAGGCGCTTAACCAAGTTTCTGTAGAAGGCATTGTTCGTTTGGTTAAGTATGTCGTTCTGTTCACTTTTGGCATTGAAGCATTCGGGGCCCTCATTTTAACAATACGCTGGTCTTTTGATTATAGTTGGAGTACAGCGTTATTTTATGGGATCTTTCATTCCATCTCAGCGTATAATAACGCCGGATTTGGACTCTTTGGCCAGAGTCTCATTGCTTACGCGGAGGATCCGATCGTAAATATTACGGTCATGCTTTTGATTATTTTGGGGGGACTTGGCTTTATAGTATTAGTAAATCTTTATGAATTGCGAGTAAGAAAGCTAACTCTGCACTCGAAACTTGTCTTGAAAGCAACTGGGTTCCTTATCCTTGCCGGAGCAGTAATTATTTTAATTCTGGAAAGCGCTAACTCATTAACTTTCGGAGAGCTTCCGGCCGGCTCAAAAGTGCTGGCGGCATTTTTTCAGTCGGTTACTCGTTCAGCAGGATTTAATACGATCAGCATAGCAGAAATGACGGATACGACTTTACTGGCCATGATGGTCCTGATGTTTATCGGTGCTTCACCCGGCTCAACAGGCGGAGGAATTAAAACAACGACATTCGTAGTGCTGTTTGCATCTGTGTTGAATACTTTTCGCAGTGGTCCCCACGTTGTTTTAGAAGGGCGGACTATTCCGCCGGATCAAATCCAAAAAGCTTGGGCAATCACCTCATCGGGAGTATTGATAATTTTTCTGATGACCTCAATCCTAACAATTACTGAAAACATTAGTGTGTTTGCCTTGCTTTTTGAAGTAATATCTGCTTTTGGGACCGTCGGTCTTTCCTTAGGGGTGACACCTAATTTATCACCGGTGGGCAAGGTGGTAATTATTGCCACCATGTTTATGGGCCGGGTGGGTTTGTTAACTTTAGGATTCTTTCTTTCCCGAAAAGCTCGGAAGTCAGCAGTTAATATCAAGTATCCGGAAGAGCGAATCTTAATTGGCTAATTTTATTAACAACGGATTTTCTTAGCTAGTTGACAAAAATAAGATTGTTGTATATCATGTAGAGCATATTAATATTTAAAAGCGAAGACGGAGAAAAGTAAGCTATTTACTACCTTTCAGGGAGGAAGAATCATTGACTGAAAGTTCTTCTATGTGTGGTTATAGATGAAGTTCCCTCCCGAGCTGCCGGCTGAACTAAAAAGTAGGCTAGGACGGTTCTTCCCCGTTAACAGGAAGGGGGTATCGGATGTTAATTCCCGTACCTTTGTCGAGAGACCTTTTGAGCTAAAGTTGGGTGGTAACACGAGATATTGCTTCTCGTCCCTTCAGGGACGGGAAGTTTTTGTTTCTTGTTAGAAAAAGATACGGCTCAAACTCGATAAATACGAGTTAATATCCTGTGCTTTTTAGAGGGGGTCAAGTTTGACCAAAATGGGTGGTAACGCGGAGTACACGGCTTTCGTCCCAGTGCTGGGGACAGAAGCCGTGTGCTTTTATTATAAGATTTAAAAAAAATTAAAAAGGAGATTATTTTTATGAAAGATTTGAAATTAGCAGCACGTAAAACCAAACGAAGTACTATCGAGATTAATGGGGTAATTATTGGCGGAAAAGAAATAATTCTTATGGGTGGGCCTTGTGCGGTAGAATCCAGTCTGCAGATGAACCAGTCCGCTGAGGCTGTAAAAAAGGCGGGCGGTAAAATTTTGCGCGGCGGGGTTTTCAAGCCGCGCACTTCTCCCTATAGTTTCCAGGGTTTAGGCCTTGAGGGGCTCAACTATTTGGCTCAAGCTGCCAAGGCACAGGATTTGCTTTGTGTTACTGAAGTAATTGATGCTCCAAGTTTGGATTTAGTAGTGGATAAGGTCGATATTCTGCAAATTGGTGCTCGTAATATGCAAAATTATGAGCTCTTAAAATTGGTCGGGAAAGTCAAGAAGCCGGTTATCCTCAAAAGGGGCCTGTCGGCAACGATCGAGGAGTGGCTGTTGGCCGCTGAATATATTCTAGCGTCAGGTAATTCTCAAGTTATTCTTTGTGAACGGGGTATTCGCACATTTGAACCCAGTACCAGGAACACCTTAGATCTAAGTGCCGTTGGAGTAGCCAAAGAGCTATCGCATCTGCCTTTAATTGTCGATCCGAGTCATGCGGCAGGCAGAAGGGACTTAATTGCTTCTCTATCTAAGGCGGCTATTGCTGCTGGGGCGGATGGATTATTAATTGAGACTCACCCCAACCCGGCTGAAGCAATAAGTGATGGGCCTCAGTCCATGACCTTGGGGCAGTTTGCCCAACTGGCTGAGGAATTAGTACCGCTTGCTTGGTCGGTAGAGAGAATCTTTAATGCCAGTGGTAATAAAGATATCCTCGGAACCTTGCGGATGTCAGTTTAAAGTGCGGAGCAAATTGCAAAAAAGCTCTTGACAATCATTAAAAATGGTGTAAAATATCAATAATTGTTTAAAATGACGATGACGGGAAATAGTACAGTTCATGCTTTCGCTTAAGAGAGCTGCTGGTTGGTGAAAAGCAGCAACGAAACAGAACCGGAACTCTTCCTTGAGTAGCCGACCGAAATTTGTTAAAGTAGGCTCGGACGGGACTTCCGCCGTTAAAAGGAAGGCGATATCGGAATTTGCTGTTCGCTATACCACGAACATCGCTTGGTTCCCGTATCTGCAGTGAAGATAGCTTAGTGCTGTCTATTTGAGTGGTAACGCGAACTAACCCTTCGTCTCAAAGAGAGACGAAGGGGTTATTTTTTAAGGAGGAATTTTTAAATGCGTCGGTTATATGTTTTCGACACTACCCTGAGAGATGGAGAGCAATCCTTGGGGATTACTCTGAATGTCAAAGAGAAATTAGAAGTGGGCCGTCAGCTGGTAAGGCTTGGCGTGGATGTTATTGAAGCCGGTTTTCCCGCCTCTTCTCCAGGGGATTTGGAATCAGTCCAAACCCTGGCTAAAGAACTAAAAGGAGTGATTATTTGTGGTTTAACCAGAGCGGTGGCGGAGGATATTGACATTTGTGCCGGTGCCTTGCGCCATGCTGAGTACCCGAGAATTCACACAGGGATAGGGGTTTCACCGGTTCACATGGATAAAAAACTTAATCTTACCCCTGAAAAAATCTTGGAGAGAGCGGTAGCTGCCGTGAAATATTCCAAGAAATATGTCAGTGACGTGGAGTTTTATGCAGAAGATGCTTTTCGCAGTGATCCAAAATTTTTAGTTCAAGTTATTGAGGCAGCTATTTCTGCCGGGGCCACTGTGGTTAACCTGCCGGATACTGTCGGTTATGCAACCCCGTGGGAATATGCAGACCTGATTAGTTTTGTGATCAATAACGTGAATAATATTGATAAAGCAATAGTCAGTGTGCATTGTCATAATGATCTGGGGATGGCAACAGCTAACTCTCTTGCCGGCATCAAAGCAGGCGCAAGCCAGATAGAAGGGACAATCAATGGGATCGGTGAGCGGGCAGGCAACTCTTCTTTAGAAGAAGTTATTATGGCCATTAATACCCGGCGCGACGGATACTATGGGGTAGCGAGCAATATTAATACCCATGAGATATCCGCCACCAGCAGACTGGTATCCCGCATAACCGGGGTGACAGTGCCCGCCCATAAAGCAGTGGTTGGCGCTAATGCTTTTATGCATGCTTCGGGTATTCACCAGGATGGGGTTCTGAAAGACAGACAAACTTATGAAATTATGAAGCCGGAAACTATCGGTATTCCGGAAAATACAATTTGCCTTTCTGCAAGATCAGGACGACATGCTCTGCAGTATAGTCTTGGACAATTAGGTTATACTGTAGAGGGAGAGCAGCTTGATGATGTTTATCAGAGATTTTTACGGCTGGCAGATCAGAAGAAAGAAGTGTTTGATCAGGATCTCTATGTACTGATGGGAGATTCGGGAAATGGCACAAGTAATATCGTGCTTAAGGGCATGTCCATTGCGACCACGGACGTAGATATGGCGACAGCTACTGTTAAACTGGAAATTGAGGGAGAAATGATCACAGATGCCGCTTGCGGCAATGGTCCTGTTAACGCTCTCTTCAATACTATTGACAGGATAACAGGAAATAAGGGAACATTGGAAGATTATACCTTGAAGTCTGTGACGCGCAGCAGTGAGGCTTTGGGAGAAGCCACTGTTAAATTGCGTTATGATGATGGTCGGCTTGTAGTAGGGAAGGGTTTCTCGACAGATATAATTGAAGCCAGTGCGAAAGCGTACATTAATGCTTTGGCAAAGTAACATTTATGCGCAGCAGCAAGGCAAATCGTAACATTAATGGCTGGTCTTGTCAGATAATAGGAAAATTTCTATAAATAAGTATTGCCATAGCTAAGCTAAGGGGATATAATGATAAAATAAGTTGTGCAATATAATACAAGGTATGGAGGATAACGTGATGGAAAGAAAATTTAATTTTAATCCTGGCCCGGCGACACTACCCTTGGAAGTGATCGAAGAAGCACAAAGAGAACTGATTGATTTTAGAAACACCGGAATGTCAGTAATGGAAATTAGTCATCGTGCCAAAGAATACGATGCTATCCATGCGGAAACGGAAGTTCTCCTTAAAGAACTGCTTAATGTGCCGGAAAACTATCGGGTTTTGTTGCTTCAAGGCGGTGCAAGCACTCAATTTGCCGCTGTGCCCATGAACCTGGTTCCCGCAGACAGATACGCCGATTACATTTTGACCGGCTCCTTTGCGGAAAAAGCCTATAAAGAAGCGGTTAAATTTGCAAAAATCAATGTAATTGCCAGTACCAAGGAAGAGAACTATACTCGTATTCCTAGACAAGATGAAATCAAGGTAAGCGAGAATCCTGTTTACGTACACATATGCTCTAATAATACTATTTACGGCACCGAATGGCAGACGTTCCCAGATATTGGCGATATACCTTTAGTTGCTGACATGTCGAGCGACATTTTATCACGTAACTTTGATGTTTCTAAGTTTGGCGTAATTTATGCCGGCGCGCAAAAGAACCTTGGTCCGGCTGGGGTAACTGTGGTTATTATTCGTAAAGACTTATTGGAAGGGATTCCTGAAAATATTCCCACCATGTTACGCTATGATATTCAAGCCAAAAATGATTCTCTATACAATACTCCACCTTGTTTTGCTATTTATATGGTGAATTTAGTATTACACTGGCTGAAAAGGAACGGTGGAGTAGCTGCTGCAGAAAAACGCAATATCGAAAAAGCTGCCTTAATTTATGATGCTATAGATAACAGCGGTGGCTTTTATAAGGGTCATGCGCTCAAAGATAGCCGTTCAATGATGAATATCACATGGCGTTTACCTGACGAAGAGCTGGAGAAAGCTTTTGTGGCTGAGTCTGCAAAACTTAATTTACACGGTTTAAAAGGCCATCGTTCAGTGGGCGGCATGCGTGCATCAGTTTATAATGCGATGACTTTTGAAGGGTGTAAGACTTTAGCTGATTTCATGACAGAATTCCAGCGCAAAAATGGGTAATTCCTAAAGACACACTATAGTCAAAAATCGTAATTATTAGGAGAAGCGTAATGGATAGCCCGCGTAAAGCTCTTGTTCTTCTCAGCGGCGGAATTGATAGCACAGTCTGTACAGTTTTGGCGTGTAGGGAATTTGGTCGTAAAAATGTTATTGCACTAAGCTTATTATATGGGCAAAAACACGCTAAAGAAATTGAAGCGGCACGAAACGTGGCTGAACATTTGGGTATCGAAGACCATATGATCCAAGACCTCCCTGATATTTTTAAAGGGGGAGGGTCAACTCTTATTGACCAGGATAGACCAAATCCGGAGGCAACATATGAAGAACTCAGCAAACTTCCTGGGATATCGCCAACTTACGTGCCTTTTCGAAATGCAAATTTGCTGTCGGCGGCTGCTACGGTTTCATTAATTAAAGGTGCCGATGCGATTTTTTATGGAGCGCATTCTGAAGATGCACGGAGCTGGGCTTATCCGGATTGTACCCCTGAATTTAATGGGGCCATGGCCAATGCAATATATATCGGTTCTTATATGAAAGTTCGTCTTATAACCCCGTTGCAATGGTTAACTAAAATTGAGGTAGTCGCTTTGGGAGAAAAGATTGGTACCCCGTTTGAATTAACCTGGAGTTGTTATAACGGTCAGGAAAAAGCTTGTGGTGTCTGTCCCACATGCATAGGGCGTTTAAAGGCATTTGCCGGGAATGGATTGACAGACCCCATTGACTACGAAACCAGACAGGTCTAAAAGTAGGATTTATTAAGGCAAAGTAGGATTTATAAAATAAGATGGTCCAGAGCTGCAACATTTCAACATTTGTTGTTGCTCTGGACCATTGTTTTCTGTACGCTATTAATTAAATTATTGTATCTAGTACCTGCGTGCTCCAACATAACGAGAGGAGTAATAACTATTACTAAGGCTTGATACTATAACTCCGGTGCGGGGGTTACTGGCATGAACAAAACGTCCGCCGCCCGTATAAATACCTACATGAGAAGCACCCTTAGAATAAGTTGAAAAAAAGACTAAATCACCGGGGTTAAGATTATTTTTGCTGACCGCAGTTCCCGAAGAGTATTGAGCATAAGATGTACGCGGCAGGGATATTCCTGAACCGGCGTAGACATATTTGGTAAAGCCCGAACAATCCAAGCCTTTTGGAGTTGTTCCGCCATAAACATAGGGTGTCCCTTGCAAACTGAGGGCACGGCTTACGATGGATGAATTACCGGTGCCGCCGCGAGAAACAGCATAAGCAACATTGACAGGACCACAGCCGCTGCCTTTGGCAATAACTTGATTGACAGGAGGTTGAAGGACTTTTTCGTCTAATACTTCCTTGGTAACATCAATACCATTCTTTTGCACATAAGAATATGTAACTAATTTTGAGCCATTGCTGCCTGGTGTGAGGACCTTTGTTTGGCCGGTTACTAGACTGTTATCGGCTTTTGAGATCACATCATAAGGGATTGTTTCTGTTCCCGAATATGTTCCCTGA
This sequence comes from uncultured Desulfosporosinus sp., assembly GCA_964460725.1. Lineage (GTDB taxonomy): Bacteria > Bacillota > Desulfitobacteriia > Desulfitobacteriales > Desulfitobacteriaceae > Desulfosporosinus. Next base: position 619 of record CAYWSF010000061.1, on the reverse strand, counting down.
CTGACAACAGTAAGATAAGGCGCAGAACTGACAAGCTTGATGATTTGACCCGGATGTAACTTTGTATCTGCAGTTGCTCCCGGATTACCGGCTAATACTTCATCAGTCAACATATCATTTTTGCGGGCAATAAGCCACCAGGAATCATCAGCCTGGACGGTATAATCCTTGTATGCTGATTTACCGTCAAGCAATATTTGAAAGGCTTGCTCAGGCAGTGTTATTTGATCCGCCGAAGCTTCCACCTCTTCAACAACAACCTTTTCAGCAAAACTGACGGAAGTCACCTTATTTTCATCACTGGGTTTAACATAATAATCTTCATATTGTTTGAGTACATTATCCGCATCTTCTTTAGTGGGCAAAACCGCGATAACATTTTCATCTGATGCTAACTTAAAACCATCGAAATAATAGGTTAAGTTTTCTGCTAACTTATCTTCATTGATATTATATGCTCGATAGTCTTCCAGTTTAACCCGGACTTTTTTATAGGTGATTTGGTCATGTGTTTTGGCACTGATGCCAAAGGGTTGACCACGCTCCAGCAGGGTTGTTTCTGCCAGCTCTTTACCGGTATTAATATTATCCACTAAGCCAATTTGCTGACCGTTAATCA
>CAYWSF010000060.1:6263-8109 GCA_964460725.1 uncultured Desulfosporosinus sp. | reverse complement strand
AATAATAGCTTAATTATAAGAATAGCCCTTTTGGGAAATATAACTAACAAACCGATAACTATTCAATAAACTTCATAACGACCAGCCTTATAACGATTTCATAATGACTTCATAACGACTCAATTGACATAAGAACTTAGCCGCATGCCCCTGGATTATCAATAGGGTAAGGCATCGGAAATTCTTGCATTAAGTAGCAAGAGAGGTGAAAACATCTAAAATAATTGCTAAAAAGCGCGAAATTCGTTATATTAAAAGAAACCAAAGATCGGGAGGGAATTATAATGTTTCACCCAGAATTAATTGAGATTGGGCAAAGAGCCAAGCAAGCTGCTCGTCAATTGGCTTATGCCAGTACGGAATCAAAAAATAATGCCTTACTGGCAATGGCTGAGGCTCTTATGAAAAATGTACAGGAGATTCTGAAAGCTAATAGTCTTGATGTTCAAGCTGCTGAAGAGAAAGGACTCAAGAAAAGTCTTGTTAATCGATTAAAGCTGACAGCGGAGAGCATTGCGCAAATCAGTCAATCCCTTAAAGAAGTGGTTGCCTTACGGGATCCCGTAGGAGAAGGAGAGGTGTGGACACGCCCAAATGGACTGCGTATTCAGCAGACCCGTGTTCCACTAGGGGTTGTTGCGATGATCTATGAGGCACGGCCCAACGTTACGGTCGATGCGGCCGCTTTGTGTTTGAAAGCCGGCAATGTCGTGATTCTGAGGGGCGGCTCTGAGGCCTTAGAGAGTAATAAGGTTTTAGCGGGCGTGATTGCAGGAGCTGCCGAAGAAAGTGGCTTACCGTCAGGATGTATTCAACTGATAACAGATACCAATCGAGAATGGGTACAACAACTGATGCGTTTAAATGATTATGTAGATGTGATAATCCCAAGAGGGGGAGCAGGGCTGATTCAGACCGTAGTACAAAATGCGACCGTACCGGTAATTGAAACCGGAACCGGCATGTGTCATGCATTTGTCGATCGGGATGCAGATTTTGAGAAAGCGATTCCGATCATAATTAATTCGAAGACGCAAAACCCAGGGGTCTGTAATGCCTTGGAAACCATGCTTGTAGATAAAGTAATTGCCGAAGAATTTCTTCCTTTGATGGGGGAAGAACTGAAGAAACTACAAGTTAAGCTTAAAGGATGCCCCAGTACGTGCAAAATCTTACCGTATGCAGAACCGGCGGTTGAAAACGATTGGGTGGAAGAACATCTCGACCTTATTTTAAGTGTTAAAGTTGTGCCAGATCTTGATGGAGCATTAGATCACATTTATCAATACGGCACAAAGCATTCTGAAACTATTATCACTGAGAATTATTCCAAAGCCCAACGGTTTTTGAGGGAGAACGATGCTGCCGCAGTGTATGTGAATGCTTCGACTCGTTTCACGGACGGAGGACGTTTTGGTTATGGTGCAGAAATCGGGATTAGTACGCAAAAGCTGCATGCACGCGGACCAATGGGATTAAGGGAGTTGACCAGCGTCAAGTACATGATTTATGGAGACGGACATATCGTGTAATGTGGAAATAAAGCCGGCAGGGTCGCTCGCGTCAAGGTCTCATCTCCCGCTTTCGCCTTAAAAGGCTTAGAGGCGGGAGACTTCTTGACTAATTTGTTAAATCATATGGATTTAGTATATTTAGTGATGCAGAGATCCAGAGATCCAGAGATCCAGTTGTTATGGTGGAGCTCTGCATTGGAAAAAGCAATACGCTTCAGAGATTCAGATTCGAGCGAAAGACGATGGCATAGCATATGATTCGGTAACTATATGAGGCAAGTGGGAAGGTAAGTGGGATGACAGACCAAGTTAAGAGCCGGGAAGCGATGATA
>CAYWSF010000060.1:0-6163 GCA_964460725.1 uncultured Desulfosporosinus sp. | reverse complement strand
AAGTGGGAAGGTAAGTGGGATGACAGACCAAGTTAAGAGCCGGGAAGCGATGATACAAGATGTGTTGGAGTGAAGAATTATGATTCAAATTGTTACAGATAGTTCGGCCGATATTCCCAAATACATAATAAATAAATATCACATTTATACCGTACCTATGAACATTAGCGTTAACGGTAAAGAATATGAAGAAGGGGTGGACATAACCCCTAAGGAGTTTTACAAGGAAATGGCTATTTCCCGGGAACTGCCTAAAACCTCTCAGCCGTCTCCGGCTCGCTACGCCCAGACCTTTTCTAAGCTCTCCGGGCAAGGAGAGGTTTTGTGTTTTACTATTGCATCGACGCTAAGTGGCTCATTTGACTCAGCTAGATTGGGGAAAGAATTATCCGGGAACCCCAGTGTGGAAGTTTTTGATACATTAGCCGGCTCTATCGGGCATGGTCTTCAAGTGATTAAAGCCGCTGAAATGGCGCAAGCCGGTTTTTCCATGGACGAAATCCTATCTCAACTGAGCCGATATCGCCAAGAGATGAGATTTCTCATCTTATTGGATACCCTCGAAAACATCGTCAAAGGAGGAAGACTGAGTCGATTTAAAGGATCTCTCGCGAAAATCCTCAATATTAAAGCCATACTACATAATGTCGAAGGAAGAGTAGAGGTTCTGGAAAAAGTTCGGGGGCGACAACTCTCACTCAAAAGGGTTATTAATCTCGTTGGAGAACGTTGTGTTGATTTCTCAGAGCGGCCGATCGGCATATCTCATGTGAATATCCTTCCGGATGCTCAATTTCTGTCGCAAGAACTGGAAAAACTTTATCATCCAAAAGAAATCATTATCCATGACATGGGAGCTACAATTGCGACTTATGCAGGGAAAGCCGGGTTAATAGTTGCATTCTAATGTGACGCCAGGGGATGATGGTACGGGAAAGCAAACGAACAATTATGACTGTGCCCGATGCAAAGAATTGGATGAAAGTGGAGGGTTTGGGCACATGAAAAAAAATTCCGGTTGCTTTTATTTAGAAGTGAGACATGGTATTATTATTATGTTAAAAGTATTGTTGATGGGGCCATAGACAAAGTGCTATGGCTTTATACATGTTTAAAACACCGGAGTTGATTGGAGGATATTATTATTATGGGAGCACAAGTGAGAAGAATTTATGTAGAAAAGAAGCCAGGCTATGACATTGAGGCTAAAGCCCTCTATAACGATTTAGTAGAGAGTCTAGGCATCAAAGGGTTAGATACTTTAAGAGTCATCAACCGTTATGATATATCCGGTATTTCGGATGAGGAGTATGCTAAAGCTCGTCCGATTATTTTTGCTGAGCCTCCGCTGGACTTGGTGTATGATGAGGACTTGCAAATTCCACCTGAGGACCTGGTTTTTGCAATGGAATACTTGCCTGGTCAGTATGATCAGCGGGCGGATTCTGCAGCCCAATGTGTTCAGATTTTAACTCAAAAAGAGCGACCAATTATTGCTTCGGCTAAAGTAATTGTAATCAAGGGCCAAGTTTCTGAAGAGGAATTTCGAAAGATAAAAGTTTATTGTATTAACCCTATCGAAGCGCAGGAGGCTTCATTGGAAAAACCGGAGAGTCTGAAATTCGAATTCGTGACTCCGCCGGATGTAGAAATCATCGCTCGTTTTATTGACATGTCACCGGTGGAATTGGAAGCCTTTCTCCGGGAAGCCGGTTTAGCGATGAGTGATGAGGATTTAGTCTTTTGTCAAGCTTATTTCCGGGATATAGAGAAACGGAACCCCACGATTACGGAAATTCGAGTGTTGGATACCTACTGGTCGGATCATTGTCGTCATACGACATTTAATACTCAGATTGAAGAAGTTGCTATTGCAGAGGGGGAGTTTAGCCGGCCGGTAAACATTGCTTACCAGGAATATCTCGCTTCCAGGAATTATGTCTATGATGACAACCCTTCTAAAGATGTTTGTCTGATGGATGTCGCGGTTTTAGCTATGAAAGAACTGCGGAAGAGAGGCCTTTTGGAAGACCTTGATGAATCTGCTGAAATTAATGCTTGCAGTATTGCAGTAAATATCGATGTCGACGGTCAAAATGAAGAGTGGCTGGTAATGTTTAAGAATGAGACCCATAATCATCCCACAGAAATTGAACCGTTCGGAGGGGCAGCGACCTGTTTAGGCGGTGCGATACGTGATCCTTTGTCCGGCCGCACTTATGTTTACCAGGCTATGCGTGTGACAGGCAGTGGTGACCCCAGGACAAAACTGGAAGATACCCTGCCGGGAAAGCTGCCGCAAAGAAAAATTACCAGAGGTGCGGCTGCAGGTTATAGTTCCTACGGTAATCAAATTGGAGTTGCAACCGGACAAGTAGCGGAAGTTTATGATGACGGTTTTGTTGCCAAAAGAATGGAAGTCGGAGCGGTGATTGCAGCTGCACCGCGTAAAAATGTTGTCCGCAAAGTTCCGGAAGCAGGGGATGTTGTCGTTTTGGTCGGCGGGAGAACCGGCCGGGATGGGTGTGGCGGTGCGACCGGATCTTCGAAAGAACACACACGTGAGTCTTTACTGACTAGTGGAGCAGAAGTGCAAAAAGGAAATCCTCCAACAGAACGTAAGATCCAAAGGCTGTTTCGTAATCCGCAGGTAAGTACCCTGATTAAACGCTGCAATGATTTTGGAGCGGGTGGCGTGTCCGTAGCAATTGGAGAATTAACGGATGGTTTAGAAATTAACTTGGATGCAGTCCCCAAAAAATATGAAGGGCTGGATGGGACAGAACTTGCCATTTCTGAGTCCCAGGAACGCATGGCAGTGGTAATTTCAGCTGAAGACCTGGAGACGTTTATTCGCTATGCAGATGAAGAAAACCTGGAAGCTACTGTAGTGGCAAAGGTTAGCTCTAACCCCAGGCTCAAGATGTTTTGGCGGGGGAAGACAATTGTTGATATAAGCAGGGAGTTTCTCAATACTAATGGGGTTAAACAGAAAACAAAAGTTTTTGTAAAGAATCCCCAAGCAGAACGTAACTACTTTGAGAGACTACCGGAAGCGGTTGAGCAAAAATTAGCGGCGGTTACCGCAGACATTTCCGCTGTTAAAGAGGCTTGGTTGGTCAATTTAGCAGATTTAAATGTCTGTAGTCAAAAAGGGTTAGTGGAGATGTTTGACAGCAGCATCGGGAGTTCTACCGTCCTGATGCCTTTAGGCGGTAAATATCAAATGACTCCGGCAGAAGGCATGGCAGCAAAACTGCCGGTGCTGTCCGGAGAAACGAATGTGGCAACACTAATGACTTATGGCTATAACCCGCAGCTGGCCGGCTGGAGCCCGTTTCACGGTGCTTTATACGCAGTTGTCGATGCCGTAACTAAAATAGTGGCCTTAGGCGGGGATTATCGCCGGGTACGGCTTACCCTGCAGGAATATTTTGAAAAATTGGGCACTGATCCGGAAAAGTGGGGAAAACCTTTCAGTGCTTTACTGGGAGCGTTCTATGCTCAGAAAAAATTAGGCATTCCGGCCATCGGTGGCAAAGACAGTATGTCCGGCACCTTCATGGATTTAAATGTTCCGCCAACGTTGGTTGCCTTTGCGGTCAATCTTATTCAAGCAGATAAGGTCGTGTCCCAGGAGTTTAAAAGAACCGGCAGTCAGGTTGTCTTGGTAGCGGCTGGGCGCGATGAAAATGAAGTCCCCGACTTTGAACAGCTCATGAAAAATTATCTTAAGATTAATGAGCTAATCCACTCCGGGGTAGTCTTGGCAACGCATACCGTAAGGATGGGCGGATTGGCAGCTGCTCTCAGCAAAATGTCCTTTGGCAATCGCATCGGGCTAGCCCTGAACGCTCAGAAAGATCTTAAGAATTTGTTTATGGCGGACTATGGTTCAGTCGTCATGGAAATTGCTGCCGATGTGAATTTAGCAGCTGTTTTTGGGGAGGTAAATTATCAACTGCTGGGGCTCACACAGGAGGAACCGGTAATCAGGGTTAATGGCGTAGATATTGATCTGGATATAGCCTTACAAACCTGGCAAAGGCCTCTGGAAAAAATCTTCCCTACTCAGACCGAAAAGGAAGCTGATCCGGTCGTAGCGAGTTATTCCTCCCGTAATACTCATAAACCGTCTACTAAAATTGCTAAACCAAGAATCTTTATTCCTGTTTTTCCCGGTACCAACTGCGAATACGATTCTGCCAGGGCTTTTGAGAAAGCCGGCGGGTTAGTTGAAACCCTGGTAATCAGAAACTTAACTGCTGCCGATGTAGAACACTCCATCCTTGAAATAGCAAAACGTATCAATCAATCTCAAATTGTGATGATCCCGGGCGGTTTTAGTGTCGGAGACGAACCGGACGGTTCTGGCAAATTTATAGCTACTATGTTCAGAAATTCCAGGATCAAAGAAGCAATTTTAGAACTAATCAAACAGCGCGATGGTTTAATGCTGGGAATATGCAACGGATTTCAAGCATTCATTAAACTCGGCCTTGTACCATATGGAGAAATTGTAGATTTAACTGAGGATTCCCCCACATTGACGTATAATGAAATAGGACGTCACGTTTCCTGCATGGTCCGAACTAAAGTGGTTTCTACTTTATCTCCTTGGTTTAGTGGGGTCCAACTGGGCGACATTCATACAATGCCCATCTCCGACGGAGAAGGACGTTTTGTTGCTCCTAGGGAAGTAATTCAGAAGTTGATTACTAATGGACAAATTGCCACCCAATATGTTGATCTCGACGGAAACCCAAGCAACGATATTCCCTATACTCCGAATGGTTCTTACGAAGCAATTGAAGGAATAACCAGCCCGGACGGACGCATCCTGGGCAAGATGTCCCATTCCGAAAGGACCGGCAGGGGAGTAGCGATTAATGTCCCGGGTGATCAGTATCAGCCTATTTTTGCGGGTGGAGTAAATTACTTCAGGGGTTAGGTTAAGGAAAAATTGGTTAAAATCGGGCTGAAAATGTCATTTATTTGCGGCTGATTTTTCAGCAAAAATATAGATAACATAGCAGTTTTTCACTGCTGCTGACGGTAAAGCATATCAGGTTGATTACTACAACTTAGATGTCATTATCTCTGTGGAATATCGTGTGAAATATCGTGTGAAATATCGTGTGAAATTATTGCGCGGCACACAGTTCTCAATAACTCCTCACAACCGTAATTGTAGTGAGGAGTTATTATAGTGCATTAAAAGATTGTATTCTTATAAAGGACTGAGATTATTCATTTGTCATAAACTGTCAGATGGTTTTGCTTGTTTTCTATCACTTGCTGTGCTAGAATGGTGCCAACGGTGATAGGAACTGATAGGAGGGGTGTCATTATGAAATTGTATGAAAGTGAAACAGTGGAGTTAAAGGAAATCTATACTCCCGATTTAAAGAAAGAAATTGTTGCCTTTGCAAATACAAACGGCGGAACACTTTATATTGGAGTGCAAGATAGTGGAGAAATTATTGGTCTTGATAATGCCGATTTTGTGATGCAACAAATATCAAATTCATTAAGAGATGGTATTCGTCCTGATGTTTCTATGTTTGCTAATATTGAGTTATTGCAAGAAGAAAGTAAGTTTTTTATTAAACTAACTGTTAGCACAGGCACAAAAAAGCCTTATTATCTATCAGAAAAAGGGCTTAAACCAACAGGTGTATATGTTAGAAGTGGAACAACATCTGCCCCAGCATCTGAAGATGCTATCCGTATGATGATAAAAATGACAGATGGTGAAACATTTGAAACAAATCGTTCCCTAGTTCAAGAGTTGACTTTTAATAGACTAAATGAGGAGTTGAAAAAAAGAGGTTTAGAATTTACTGAAGTTCAGATGAAAAATTTAGGCATTCTTTCTTCTGATGATATTTACACAAACATGGGATTACTTGTTTCAGACCAATGTAAGCACTCGATCAAATTTGCAGTTTTCCAAGGCACAGATAAGTTAGTGTTTAAAGATAGAAAAGAGTTTACTGGTTCCCTATTTGCTCAGCTTACAGATGCCTATAAAACAATAGATTTTTATAATGGTACAAAAGCGACCTTCCATGATCTGCTTCGTACAGATGAGAGAGATTATCCGGAAGAGGCTGTTCGTGAAGCATTGTTAAATGCTATAGTGCATAGAGATTATTCTTTT
>CAYWSF010000059.1:3542-8176 GCA_964460725.1 uncultured Desulfosporosinus sp. | reverse complement strand
ACATCGTATACTGTCAGCCAGTGATTCGCTTTCAAACGTTCCAAATAGCCGGTAATAGAAGGATGGGGAAACGATACAATAAACAGCTTTTTTTTCGCTTTATAATCAAAATCGATCACTTCATCCAGGTATGCAAGCGTTTTATCGATCGGTGACTGGAACAGTTTTTTGTCCGGATAAACTGGAATTGCCTCATTTTTGCGCCATCGCCAGTACGAAAAAAAGACCGGGATATTCATACTGAGAAATGTCTTTGTTTGCCTGATAGGCCTATTACCGCGTTGTTCCTGAACGAAGGTTGTTCCGGAAAAGATAAATACGAAATATTCCGCTTTATCTGCTGCTATTTGTCTTAGGTATAGATCAAGCCTATTTTTAAAGGGGTCCATATTCACGGCTGCGTGTTCTATTTTCATTAGTGATTACTCCTTTTGCATGGTTATTGAAGTTATGTTGGCGATTACTTTAATTATATGCGTGGTATATGCGTGATGATAAAAATATGGTTATCCAGGAGCTGTAAGGTTCTAAGACTCCCTCTTAAAGAGGAGGGAGTCTTAGAACTGTTATCTATCGGATAAACTAATATAAAGATAAAAATAGAATTAATTAGCCTCCAGAATTTAATAATGGTGGCTAATTAATTCATGTATATAGCTTATTCATTTGTAATACCGGTTTTACCCTGCTGGTTTCTCAAGGATGTTATGGTTTTAAGACCTTAATCCCGGCTAAGTTCGGAAAAATGTTTCTGGTATCTACTACCATAAGTGGTGGAGACATGGCGGCTTGCATTTGTTCCAGATCATACTTTATTCCTTCTTGACTGGCAGTAATAACCAGACAATCGGCATTTTGCAGACATTCCTGTAATGACGCAGCCTGGTAAGGATAAGTTAGTGGCACAAGAGGATCGAAAGCTTGCACCTTAGCGCCTTCGGCGATAAGTAAGGCGGCTATCTTTAACGCCGGACTATAGCGGCAATCTGCGCAATAGTCCTTCATCGCCAGACCAACAAGCGCGATGGTCGAACAGCCCAAGATTTTTCCGGAGGCACGCAGTGCCTCACGTACGGTTTCCACAATTTTTTTTGGCCTGTTCTCATTAAGCTTTCTCGCGATACGCATTAATGTTAAAGTATCTTTTTCTCGGTCTACAGCAGCTTGCAGATAGCCGAGTGCCTCCGGCAGGCAATATCCACCCACTCCCGGGCCAGGCTGGAGTAGTTTAACCCTTGGGTGGGTATTTACTAACGATATCAGTTCATAAATATCCAAATTCAATTGATTAGTTACTTCACTAATCTCATTGACCAAGGCGATATTTACGTCACGCTGAATATTTTGGATTACCTTAATCATCTCAGCAATTTTAATAGTTGAGGCTTTATGAATAGGCGCCTTGGATACCGACTTTAAAAAGTTCCTTGCTGCCTGAAAGCTTTTTTCATTCATTCCGGCCAGGATCATCGGGTTGTTTTCTAATTCCTCAAAGGCCCGGGTTTCCATTAAGGTCTCCGGGCAGTATGCTAAAAACACGGGAAAATTAAGTGCTTTTAGCTGTGGAACTACCAATTGATCCAGGGTGCCGGGGATTAGTGTAGTCCTAAACAGTAATAAATCACCGGGAATTAGGGCAGGGATGATGGTATTTATGACGGAAATAAGCGGTAATAGATTGTGAGAACCATCTTTATTGTTTGCTATACCTACGGCAATAACAAAAACAGCAGGTTTATTGTGAGAACGCTTAAATTCAGTGTTAACCTCCAAACGTTGTTCTGTGATCAATTTCTGTACCAGCAGGGAGATATGCTGTCCGTTGTAATGCTCTTCGATATTTATCGAACCATTATTTATCGCCTCAATATGGCTTGCATTCACATCAATACCAGTTACCTGATATTGATGCAGAGCAATCCAGGCTGCCATTGGTAAACCAATGTGCCCAAGCCCGAAAACATAAACTTGCATTTAAGATTCCAACCTCCCAGCAACACAATTTGTACTGTCCTTCATTGTATGTGTTGTGGAAGCAATGAGTGATTAATGATGATATTGATTAATAATAACCTTTAATGATTTAATGAGGGTTGCAGGGTCAATGTGGTATCGTCGAGCAGCCTGTTCAACGCTCATGTTGAGCACTTTTTTGGACCCTCAACAGGATACGGGGATACCTAATTTACGCAAGGCAATGTTTGCTTCAGGATATTTGGATAGAATATCACCAATATTTGTTTTTAAATCTAAGAGAACCATTTGTTCCAAAAACCCCCTTTATCCTTGGCATCTTCTTTTTCTGCCTGGAGCTGACTGATCATTATTTCAAGCTTATCGATGGAAGAGTCGCTTTCTTCCTGCTTGTTTAACATCATGCGAAGGGCTTGCGACAGACTTTTGTTTTCGTTTTCCAGATTGGACAAGGCCTCTTTTAGAGGTTCGATTTCTTCGGGAGGAGTTTGCGTTGCGATATTTTCATGTTCCGGTTCTTCCGGAGGCGCAGAGTACGGTGCTTCCGGCTTAAACCGAATGGCGTTTTCTGAAATTGCTTGCAGGATTTGGTCAAACTTGGAGAGCAATTTTTCAAGGGTAAGGCTAAGGTTGAGGTGTAGTTTGTCATGTTCTTTAGTCACAGAGTGGTTCAATATATTTGATTCGTTTTCAGCAGTAAGATTTTGCCGGAGCAGACTGGGGGATAATAGCTCAGGATAGAAAGCCGGTACAGGGGAAGGAGCCTGATCTGCTGCCGGTTGAGAAGCAACTGATAAGGGAGGGTTTTGCTTATTAGGGTCTTGCTCGATTGCTTTTAAACCTAATTCGCTGTAATAGGCAGGGATGCGTCTGGCTTGATCTTCGAGCCAGTAGGTATGATGAGAATTGCGCTTCCCTTTATGCACCCAATAAAGGGGTTGATTAAGTGAGGGACAAGATGAGACTAAGTGCCAACCCTTACTGTCATTGTGCATCAGGATTTCTTCATTCGTATGAGCTAGGAGCCAGGGAACGCCATTTGCCTCCAGGGCACCGATGCCTTTCAAGGGGGAAGCGAATGTCTTTATAGGGACGGACAATGGCTGCCAAGTACTTGTGAGATTAAGGGTATCTGTCTGTAAAGCCGAATGGAGCTCAGATTTGCCGTTGTTAGTATTTACAACCCAAAAAACATGATGAGCGTTGTCTGATGTCATAAGTGCGGTCATGTCCGCGACTTTCCCTGGGATTTTCAGTATTTCCGTTGGGGAGCCCCAGATATGAAACGTTCCGTTAAAGCGGTTCGTAAAAAGAAAAGAATGTTGTCCGTTGAAGGTCATAGTTAATAAATGGATGTTTCCTTTATTATCCAGATTAACATGATATAGGGGTTCCCGGGGGTGAGAAATTTCTCCCAAATGGATACTGTGCCAAGAGGTACCATCCCAAAAACGATGCTCAATACGCCAGAGATGCTGCATAGTTTGCTGCGAGTAAGCGTAAAAGATATGTATTATCTTACCTTGGGGAAAAAAGAAGAACCGGCAGTATTTTGCTGTGTTTACGTCAAGCTTGGCAATTAACATCGTTTGTGGTGTTGAATCCCCGGAAATGAGTGTGCAGCAGAGTTCGCCGTTTGTTTTAAGCACGAGTAGATGAACGGTATTCGGATCTGTCATGATTCCTTGTGCAAGGAGAAGCGGTTCCTGTATCCGGTAGAATGGTTCTGGGCTGTCTTCACTGAAGAGAGCACATCCCTGAGAGTCAACGTGGAAATACATGATCTTATTTTCAAAGGTTAGGAAAAGGGGAACATAGGTCCTTCCATTATATAAAGCCAAAACAATCACTTCCTTAACTTTTTATATTTTTTATCTATATTAAGCGATCCGGCTTGTGGACCCTATCAAATAAAGGGCCGTGGGGACGGCCCTGGATTCAATTAAGGGCGATAATTAAGGTGCTATTCAGGTTGCCTCTGTGGTGGGAAGAAATCCACCGGGAAAGGGGCTTCCTCGAAATCATCACAAGGATTTTCCGGAATGAATTCTTCACACGGCGGCGGTTCTGGGCAGAATCCGTATTCAGGAATCTGCAGTTGAACTGGGCCTGTGATTTTTGAGATTAGAAAGCTCCCAATCGCTAATTCAATTGTATTTGCCGTAAATAAGGGAGAGTTTAAAACTTCTGTTCTGGTTTCAACGCGCAAGTTAAAGTCAAATTCCGGTCGGGTTGTTGGGAAATAGAGAACAATGTCCTTGTTAATTTCCGGCAGACACCCCGTTACCGTAAGCAATTTTCCAGTTGAATCCTGCAATTTTAACGTATAGGGAATTTGAACCGTGAACTGAACTCTGGAGTAGTTCGGGCGAGAGGGAATGGGTGTAATTACTATGCTTTTCGGAACTATCACTGCGTTAAGAAAGGTCATCTGGATAAAAGTAAATGGAGGGACACCACCGGCCGGCAAACAGACAGAGACGTTAGAGAAACATTCCCGTTGCAGACAGCTGTCGAAGACCTTTTCAACGATTACACAAACCGGTACTGGCGGACATCGATTTTGTTCAAACGGAAGGTTTTCACACGACATGTGAATATGCTCCTTTCTTTTATAGGGGTAAAATATATAGGAAAGTCTTAATTAAGCATATTCAAAC
>CAYWSF010000059.1:0-3442 GCA_964460725.1 uncultured Desulfosporosinus sp. | reverse complement strand
TTAGGACTTTGAATTTTGGGCTAAGTATTGGACATTATTCAAAATTCGGAAATTTGCTCCTGAATCATGCCTTTTGACAACTTTTAGCGTTTCGAGTATAATGTGAGCAAATAAATGTTAATATTTAAAACTCGAGGAATGTGAGGAATAGTGTTCGTAAACCGTTCAGAGAGAAAGGTCGTATGCTGTGAGGCCTTTTCGGAAACACACTATGGTCGCACAGGAGAGGCAGAGGGGAAAAAAGTACTCTCTGACGGCAAAATCCGTTATCTTTAAACAAGTTTGAGAAACAATGTTCCTCAGAGTAAAGGTGGTACGATGAAGCTTTTCGTCCTTTAGCAGGATGAAGGGCTTTTTTTGAGCTTGAAGGAATAACGTTTATAACGCAAAGGTGCTGGGTAGAATGGGAGTGCAAATCAGAAAACAATGGGGGCTGTCTGTACTCGCTTAGGCATCGCTGATTTAAGTTTTTTATTAATGGAAGGGGTTTGGGATATATGCCAAAGAATAATGGGAAAGCAGAAAAATTAGAGATGTCGAAGACGTATGATCCTGCTCTGGTCGAGGGGAAACTGTATCGCTATTGGGAGGAAAACGGTTTTTTCCGTGCAAAAGTGAACAAGGAGCAAGAGGCATTCTGCATTGTAATGCCCCCTCCGAATATTACGGGCGCACTTCATCTGGGACATGCGATGGATGGTACAATCCAAGACATTTTGACACGTTTTAAACGGATGCAAGGCTACAATATGCTCTGGCTGCCGGGGACGGATCATGCGGGAATAGCTACGCAATCAAGGGTAGAAGAGCAGTTAAGTACCGAAGGGACGAGTCGTGTTGAGTTAGGGCGTGAAAAGTTTGTTGAACGAGTCTGGGATTGGAAAAAACAGTATGGCGGGCGGATTACGCAGCAATTACGCCGTCTAGGCGCATCATGTGATTGGGAACATGAGCGTTTCACTATGGATGAAGGATGTTCGAAGGCGGTTCGGGAAGCATTTGTAACACTTTATAATAAAGGATTGATTTATCGGGGCAATTATATAGTTAACTGGTGTCCGAAATGTCATACCACGATCTCGGATATTGAAGTCGAACACGTGGACAGTGAAGGGAATTTTTATTATCTGCGTTACCCGGTCAAAGACAGTGACGAGGCCCTTATTATCGCAACCACCAGACCGGAAACCATGTTTGGTGACACGGCCGTAGCAGTCCATCCTGATGATGAGCGTTATCGTCATCTAGTCGGCAAAAAAGTGCTTCTGCCGCTTACTGATCGGGAAATCCCGATTATTGCGGATGATTATGTTGATCGGGAATTTGGTACCGGTGCCTTAAAAATCACGCCGGCTCATGATGTTAACGACTTTGAAATCGGGCTGCGCCACCATTTGCCGCAAATTGTGATCTTGGATAGAGAAGCTAAATTGAATGAAAACACCGGCAAATACCAAGGGATGGAATGTAACGAAGCACGTGTTGCTGTGGCAAAAGACCTGAAAGATCAAGGAATTCTTCTCAAAATTGAACCGTTAGCTAACGCAGTTGGCGTTTGTTATCGCTGCTCCAGTGTGATTGAACCCATGGTAAGTAAACAATGGTTCGTAAAAATGGAGCCTCTGGCTAAGCCCGCCGTCGAAGTAGTTTACGATGGACGACTACAATTTGTGCCGGAACGGTTTGCCAGAATTTATCTCAGTTGGATGGAAAATATCCGTGATTGGTGTATTTCACGCCAACTGTGGTGGGGGCATCGTATTCCGGTCTGGTATTGTGAGAAATGTGGTCAGGAGGTTTGTACGAATGAAGATCCCACAACCTGTCCTGCCTGCGGAGCCGGTCAGCTTAAGCAGGATCCCGATGTTTTGGATACCTGGTTTTCTTCCGGACTCTGGCCTTTTTCCACTCTGGGTTGGCCGGAAAAAACCCCTGACCTGGAACACTTCTTTCCCACATCTGTATTGGTAACCGGGAGAGATATCATTTTCTTCTGGGTTGCCCGGATGATTTTTATGAGTATGGAATTTATGAAGGAAGTGCCTTTCCATAAGGTGATGATTCACGGACTGGTGTTAGATGCCCAAGGCCGGAAGATGAGCAAATCGCTGGGCAACGGTGTGGATCCGATTGAAGTAATTGATCAATACGGAGCAGACACCTTGCGTTTTATGATGATCACGGGCAATACACCGGGCAATGATCTGCGTTTTCATCCGGAACGGCTCGAGGCCATCCGGAATTTCTCGAATAAAATTTGGAATGCTTCCCGCTATGTACTGCTTAATTTAGAAGATTATCAGGAAGGTCCCCGCGGAGAACTTGATTTAGCAGATCGTTGGATTCTCAGCCGTTATGATTCTACCGTGACAAAGGTGACGGCGGCTTTAGAAAACTTTGATCTCGGAGAAGGCGGCCGCTTGCTCTATGAGTTTATTTGGAATGAATTTTGTGACTGGTATATCGAGCTTACCAAACCACGTCTTTATAACAAGGAAGATGTGTTAGTCAGGCATACCGCTCAATCTGTATTACTGGAAGTCCTCGAAGGAACTCTAAGGCTCTTGCATCCTTATATGCCATTTCTCACGGAAGAAATATGGGGAAATCTCCCTGTAACGGGCGAGAGTATTATGATCCAGGCATGGCCGGAAAGCCCTGCCTATTACGACGCGATTGCTGAAGATAATATGACGCTGCTGATGGAAGTTATTAAGGCAACTCGCAATATTCGCGCGGAGATGAAGGTGTCTCCCGGGCAAAAAATCGAAATCTTAATTCTTGCCCCCGATGCACTCCAACGGGCAGTGCTCGAAACTGGGAAGGCTGATGTTTTAAAGTTGACCGGAGGAGCCAGTTTAGAATTATTTGATGCTCTTGCGGAGAAACCCAAGTTAGCAGCCAGTGCGGTTCTTGAGGGAGTGGAAATCTATCTCCCCTTAAAAGGGTTGATGGATCTGGATAAAGAAGTAGCCCGTCTGGAAAAAGAGATTTCCCAGGCCGGCAAGGAAAAACAAAGTTTGGAAGCAAAACTCAGTAATTCCGGATTCACGAGCAAAGCACCTGCGCAGGTGGTAGCTAAAGAGCGGGAGAGACTTGAGGGAACCCTGGCGCGCATTGCTGCCTTAGAGAAACGGCTGAAAGAGCTAAAACTTAACCTTTAGGCAATAAATAAACCACCAACCGGAGGGATTATTAATAACAGGCGGTGTAACAGTAACAGGGGGTACGGATGTAACAAGAGAACCGTCTCCCTGTTACGTTTGTTTACATCGCAGCGGCAGGAGGAAAACCGGTATGTTCTTTAACCGGATGGAGAAGGATTACCGAGAGAGCCTGGAATACCTCGTTAACCTGACCACTTTTGGGATTAATTTTGGTTTGGAACGGATTCAGGAACTATTAAAACTGGCCGACGGGGGAGACCCTCAACTTATTGCCG
>CAYWSF010000058.1:0-8200 GCA_964460725.1 uncultured Desulfosporosinus sp. | reverse complement strand
TTCTTCTATGCGCAGAATATATTTTTGCGCAGCTTCGGGTAATTCCTCAAAGCGCCGGACTTGTGTCAGATCCTCCTGCCAACCGGGCATTTCCTCATAAATAGGCTGACATTGCCTAAAAATCTTTTGACTTTGCGGGAATTCCTTGATAGTTTCATCACCGACACGATATCCCACGCATATTTTTACAGGATCGAACCCTGTCAGAACATCAAGTTTCATAATGGCAAAATCAGAAATCCCGTTCACTCGAACAGCATAGCGGGCAAGTACGGCATCAAACCAACCGCAGCGCCGCGATCGGCCGGTAGTAGTTCCAAACTCCTGACCATTAACCTGCATTTGTTGACCTTGCTCATCAAGGAGTTCCGTCGGGAAAGGCCCTTCTCCAACGCGCGTAGTATAAGCCTTTATTACCCCAACTACCTGATCGATACGAGTTGGACCCATCCCTGCGCCAATACAGGCTCCCCCGGCGATCGGATTAGAAGAAGTTACAAACGGGTAAGTCCCATGATCAATGTCAAGTAAAGTCCCCTGTGCACCTTCGAAAAGAACTTTCCCGCCTGAGCGAATACTTTCGTCAATCGCCAGCGAGCTGTCAGTCACCATCGAACGTAGTTGTTCCCCGTAATTCAAATATGTCTCAAATATTTCATCAAACTTAAGCGCTTTTTGTGCATCTTGATTAAAGACTTTTAAAAATAAATTATTTTTTTCTTCTAAATTAAGTTGCAGCTTTTCAGCAAACTCCTCTTTATCTAAGAGATCAATAATGCGTATCCCCGTCCGGGACACTTTATCCCGGTAAGCTGGGCCAATGCCACGCTTTGTAGTACCAATTTTATGCTCACCGCGTGCTTCTTCTTCCAAACCATCAAGAATCCAATGGTAGGGCATAATAACCTGGGCATTGCTGCTAATAAATAATTTACCGGTCTTAATGCCTCGCTTGGCAAGGTAACTAATTTCATCCAACAGAACCTTAGGATCAATCACAACTCCATTACCAATAATGCATGTTTTGTCTGGGTATAAGATTCCTGAGGGAATCAGGTGCAGCTTGAACTCTTCGCCTTTTGTAACAACGGTATGTCCTGCATTATTTCCACCTTGGTATCGAACAATCATATCCGCCTTTTCGGCTAAAAAGTCCGTAACTTTACCTTTCCCTTCATCTCCCCACTGAGAACCAATTAAAACAACAGCAGCCATGTGCTTAAATCCTCCCATCTTCTCTCCGAAAAACTCGGCTAGTGTCAAGCATCAACATCATTATTTTACACCCTTTTAATTATTTTGAATTTTGATTTCAAGAATCTATCGCTTTCTCAGGTTATCCTGCCCATAATATCGCGACCGACAACAACACCTGTCACCGATGCTTGCATTAGTCCACGAGTAATCCCCGCTCCATCTCCAATGGTATATAACCGTGGAATTACTGTTTCGAAGTTCGTTTTTACCTTGACTTTAGAAGAATAAAACTTGACTTCAACTCCATATAGCAATGTGTTTTTGGAATAGAGCCCAGGGGCAATTTTATCAAAGGCTTCTAATGTCTCCACCAAAGAAGTTAAATATCGTTCCGGTAATACATAACTGAGATCTCCCGGAACTGCAGAAAGAAGCGTCGGAATAGTCGTCGATTTAAGCAGACGGCTTTCCGTTGTTCTCCTGCCCTTGAGAAGATCACCGAACCGCTGAACCATTACGCCCCCACCGGTCAACATGTTCGCCAGCCGGGCAATATATCGCCCATATTCGATCGGTTGATGAAAAGGATCAGTAAAACGCGTTGAGACCAATAAAGCAAAATTCGTATTATTAGTTTTATTTGCGGGATCACTATAGCTATGACCATTTACTACAGCAATATCCCCATCGTAATGTTCCTCAGAAACAACACCACCGGGGTTAACACAAAAGCTCCGGGTTTTTAAATCATAGGTGTTCGTATAATAGATCAGTTTTGCTTCATAAAGCTCCCGGGTTAAATGATCCATAATGGAGTTCGGCACTTCAACACGTACACCGATGTCCACTTCATTGTTTTCTGTTGCAACCCCCAGACGAATAGTCTGCTCAGTAAGCCAATTTGCTCCCCCTCTTCCCGGAGCAACAACTACATATTGAGCAAAGACTTCGTCCGGTTCAACCGCATTCTGACGCTTTATAGAAGCTCCTATGATCCCTTCTGAGCCGACTACAATATCCTCAGCCTCAGCAAGTTCCCAAAAGGTTGTGTTTGTCTTATTTATCAGGTGTTCATACATACTCTTTAAAACATCATGAGCCAATTCGGTTCCCAGATGACGTACCGGGCAATGGATCAATTGAATACTGTGGCGTGATGCCTCATATTGGAGTTCTTCAACCCGACGGGTATTTAAACCATATACCTTTTCCTGAGCTCCAAACCCTCGGTAAATGGAATCCACATAATCAATTAATTCCTGAGCTTGTTCTTCTTTCATATATTCCATTAAACGGCCGCCGACTACAGGACTTAAAGACAGTTTCCCGTCGCTAAAGGCTCCTGCACCTGACCAACCCCTGGTAATAGCACAAGGTTTACACCCCTCGCATGATCCTGTTATGCGCGCAGGGCACTTACGTTTTTCGATAGTACGTCCCTTATCGATAATTAGAATCTTCAGATTGGCATTATGCTTTGATAACTCTAAGGCTGTGAAAATTCCTGCCGGACCGGCACCAATAATTAGGACATCCACTTTATATTTCAAATAAATACCCTCCAAGAGGCTGTTTTTCTATTACTAACCGATAAATAAGCGTTAGCAATAAACAAACAAATTTATCTTAACAATCCTCTTCCGCCTTGTCAATCAAATAATGGTAAATTAATAAGAATATAAAAAGATACGACATCATTCGTAGGCATTTGTGAGACTTACACCGGTCGAAATAAGACAATGAGGGTTGGAAAGGGTTTTACGGTTAAAACGAATACCTGCGCTGCTATAAAAACATAATTACGGCCGCCGGCCAGTTTGTTAAGCAATTTGATGTTGATGCTCAAGATTTACAAACTTCGTGAATTCTTTAATGAAACCCAATTCAACTGTTCCCACCGGGCCATTGCGGTGTTTGGCAATTATTAACTCAGCAATGCCTTTCTTCTCGGAATCTTGATCATAATACTCATCCCGATAGATAAATGATATCACATCCGCATCGGCTTCAATGGATCCGGACTCTAACAAATCTGACATAATTGGACGTTTATTTTGACGCTGCTCAACACCACGATTAAGTTGTGACAAGGCAATAACCGGGACTTTCAGCTCCCGGGCAAGCCCTTTGAGGGTTTTAGAAATTTGCGCTACTTCCTGCTGTCTGTTTTCTATCTTTTTTCCTTCCGCAATGGATAATAACTGAAGATAATCGATTACAATTAAACCAAGATTATGTTCCACTTTTAAACGCCGCGCCTTTGAGCGCAGTTCGATTAGGCTTATACCCACCGTATCATCGATAAAGATCGGCGCTTCGGAAAGGGGGCCCACTGCTCGAGTAAGTTTCGGCCAATCTGTATCCAGCAGTTCTCCAGTTCTTACACGCTGTTGATCGACCATCGCTTCTCCACAAAGCATCCGTTGCACCAACTGCTCTTTAGACATTTCCAAGCTAAAAATGGCCACGGGAACTTGCCCTCGCACAGCCGCATTTTGGGCCATATTAATACCCAAGGCTGTTTTACCCATGGATGGCCGTCCTGCAATAATTACCAGATCAGAGGGCTGCCACCCGGATGTTATTCGATCCAATTCCGAGTAAAAAGTCGGAACACCGGTTAACTTTCCTTTATTAGCATATAAATATTCAATTTTTTCAAAGGTTTTCAGGAGAATGTCGCGGATGGAACTAAATCCGTCCTTAACACGCCGACGGGAAATTTCAAGAATAAGTTTTTCTGCTTCCTCCAAGAGGACACGTGCTTCTTCACCAGGTTCATAACCCCGTTCCAGTATGCTATTTGTCGCTCGAATGAGCTGACGAAGAAGAGCCTTTTCCAGCACGATTCTGGAGTAATATTCCACATTCGCTGCTGAAGGAACAGAGCGAGCAATCGCCGAGATCGTCGCAATCCCGCCGATCTGTTCCAAACGTCCTTGCTGTCGCAAGGCCTCTGCAACACTAACCAAGTCGATGGGATCTCCTTTATTGAAGAGATCTCGAATTGCAGAAAAAATCAAGCGGTGGCTATCCCTGTAAAAGTCTTCCGGTTGAAGCATTTCAAAGACTGAACTTCCGACCTCCGGTTCAAGCATCAACGCACCTAAAACTGCCTGTTCAGCCTCCAAATTTTGGGGTGGAATTTTTTGCAGTTCCATATCCTCCCCCCTCCGGGTGGTTGTAGTAGATCCTTGCAGCCATATAACTTAATTTAAGTTAATCAGCAAAAACATGGACCTTTAGTATTGCACTCACATCAGGATATACTTTTACATTGACCTGATAATTTCCCAGCGCCTTAATCGGTTCCTTTATCTCTAACTTCCGTTTATCCACTTCAACCCCATGCTGCTTTTTTAAAGCTTCGACAATTTCCTTACCGGTTACTGAACCAAACAGGCGCCCACCTTCACCGGTCTTCGTCTTAACTTCAATCAGCATATCGTTGAGTTTTTCTGCTAATTGAACAGCCGCTTCTTTTTCTTTCTCTTTGCGGCGCTCTTCCCGTGCTTTCTTGTTTTTGACATCTCGAATACTGCCAACGGTAGCTTCAATCGCTAATTTTTTTGGTAAAAGAAAGTTTCGGGCATACCCATCTGCAACATCAAGCACTTGTCCCTTTTTACCTGTTCCTTTAATATCTGCTTGAAGAATAACCTTCATGTAAGCAACCTCCTATGCTTCTTCTTCCGGTAGACGTCGAAAATTAAAAACCATATCAAACAGTCCAACTATGATTAGACCGATTACACTAAAAAAGAGATACGCAAAAGCGATTATGACGAATGTAACTTTCCAAAATCGATGGATCTTCAGCGATTGCAAAAAATGAACAAACACCGCAGTTCCTAACACAAAAGTTAATGCCCCATAAACAAACATTAAATTGATACCTAACCCGCGAAGGAATGTCCAGGAAAATTGATCGCCTAATAGATAAAATGCTATCCCTAAAACCGCACCCCAAATTGCATACCAAGGCAAACGCCAACGTATAAAGGGAACTCCTTTATAATCCTGAAAAATCCATCTGTTCCCAATATATAGGACTAATAAGAATTCAACTATGGCAATCAGTGCGGCAATGCCAGGAAGAATTAAAGTATAAAGGTCTAGTCCCTGCTGCAATGCATCGCGCAGATGGACCTCGGTGATCCCTTGTTCCTGCATGATGGTCAGTAATCCGGCAGCTTGGTATTGTTGCACTGTTGCATTAATAATCTCATTAGCATTTAAGGTGCTAAATCCTTGACCCATTAATAAAAGCGTAGGGATAATTCCGAAAACTGCAGCCAAAGCAGCACCCCAGAAGAAAATCATATTCATCGGCCAATGTTGTTGCCAACCAAAAACTGCCAATAATCCTGCCAATGGGACTAGGCTCATTATATTGAAAGCCTCTGCACCAAAAAAAATTAAGGCTGCAGCATAACCAATCAACAGAAATAACGCAGCTGCGGGTAACCCGCTTCGAAAACCGACCAAAAACACCGCTAATAACATCAGTGCTCCCCAAATAAAGCCCCAGCTTCCTAAAATTATTCCCAAGCATGGAAAAGTCAGCAGGATAGCCTTCGCTAATAAATTTAAAGCCGCATCATCTCTTAACAACATATTAACGATTCTCCTATGCTTAGTCTTCAGGGGCAAGATAATTTAAGAGCAAGCTTAAATCTCCCCACTGCTTTTCAATATTTATTTCATCTGTCTCTTTAAGTCCTTCAAGACGTTGTAAAAGCATGCGATCCAGGCGGGAAAAGTCATAACCTAATCGCCTTGCAAGCAAATAGCTAAAGCCAACAAGATCCGCCAACCCCTGAACCATCTCATCCTCTGAACCACTCAATATTCCATGATGGACAAGCCACTGTGCCTGAATTAAATTGACCTTTAGTTCATCAATCGCCCTTAAACCCTTGACGACATCAACTTCAAAATTTTCCAGGGCCGCCCCCTCCTAAAGTCCATTTTTAAAAGAAAACTTGCCTGACGACCTCCAAATATTTTACAAGCAAAAAGCATGTTTGGTTGCTCAATCGTTTACATTTGCCGGTTTCAAAAAGCATTTTGCCTGCCTCGATTATAACACAAACGGTAGCCGCCTTCATTCGCGATTGAAACCTGTCGCTATAATGGGGCTATTGAGGAGTCTGCTCTCCACCTAGGTGCCCGTTGCAAAACACCAAAAATCAATTTTGCATGTCTTAAAATCACAATATCTGGTGTTATAAATATGCCATTTGTACTAAATATGGACATCAATTGTCAGAAAAACTACTTTGCACCGGCCTCCTAGAAAAGTAAAAGCTATGTAAGAACGTTGCATAAAGAAAAGAGAATAATAAAAATTAGTAAAGGGAGCTCTTGCTCCCTTTTTTCTTACTCTACACTATATGGCAACAAGGCAATACTGCGAGCCCGTTTGATAGCCAATGTCACTTGCCTCTGATGCATAGCACAGTTTCCTGAAATACGACGGGGCAATATCTTGCCGCGTTCTGTAATATACTTGCGTAGTTTGTGTACTTCTTTGTAATCCATAGATTCAACTTTATCTACACAAAAACTGCATACCCGCTTACGTGGGCGGCGTCCTCGTTCACGTCTCATCCTAATTCTCCTATCAAATTAAAATGGTATATCATCATCTGATATTAGTCCATTTCCAAATGGGCTTTTTTCATTTGAGGGTAATCCCATACTCTCATCCCTGTTATCCTTTGGGCTGAGGAAACGCACATCTTCGGCAATAACCTCCGTAACCCATCGTTTTTGGCCTTCTTTATCGTTATATGTTCTAACTTGTATTCTTCCTTCAACTGCGGCAAGCTTCCCTTTGGCTAGATAATTGGCGCAAAGTTCAGCAAGCTGCCTGTACATAACACATGGAATAAAGTCAGTATCCCTTTCTCCCTGAGCATTTTTAAATTTTCGATCGATGGCAAGTGTAAAACTTGTCACAGCCACGCCATTTGGTGTGTATCGCAGCTCGGGGTCTCTAGTTAAACGACCAATCAATATCACTCGATTTAACAAGGTGATCCCACCGTCCTTTAGTTATCTTTTCTAACTGTCAGGAAACGGATTACATCATCAGAAATTTTCATAACCCGTTCAAGCTCCCGGGATGTATGAGCTTCGCCTTTAAAGTTCATCAGGACATATTGCCCTTCTCTGTAATCTTGGATTTCATAAGCCAGCCGGCGCTTACCCCACTTATCCACCGTTACATTGTCGCCGCCGTTACCGGTGACGAGCTCACTCAAACGATCAATCAGTGCTGTAGTTGCTTCCTCTTCAAGATCTGGCCGAATGATATAAAGTATTTCATACGCTTTCATGTTTACACCTCCCCCCGGACTAAGCGGCCCCATCTAAGGAGCGGGGACATTAAGACATTAGGATTACTAAGCTATAATTGTAGCATTTCATGCTCTGAAATGCAATTTTTGATAAATATTATTTTAAAAAACAAAATCAAAAACATTATGTTTAAATTAAACATTAAAACGAAAATGCACAATATCACCATCGCGCATAATGTATTCTTTCCCTTCCAAACGCACTAAGCCTTTTTCCCTGGCACCGTTTAAACCGTCGTTGTCAACAAAATCCTGATACGCAACTACTTCGGCCCGAATAAATCCATGTTCAAAATCCGTATGGATCACCCCTGCGGCTTGGGGAGCTTTAGTTCCTTGACGAATGGTCCAAGCTTTTACTTCCAGAGGACCTGCCGTAAAGAATGTCATTAGGCCAAGCAAATGAAAGGCAACCCGAATCAAAAGATCCAAGCCGGACTCTTCCAGTCCTAAGTCTTGTAAGAATAAATCCTTCTCGTCCTCCTCGAGTTCTGCAATCTCTGCCTCAATCTGCGCACAAACCACAACGGCTTGCGCATTCTCTTCTGCCGCAATCGCCATTACTCGTTGAACATATGGATCATCGGCAGCCGTGGCAAGGCCATCTTCACTTACATTGGCAACATAGAGTACCGGTT
>CAYWSF010000057.1:3686-8342 GCA_964460725.1 uncultured Desulfosporosinus sp. | reverse complement strand
CGCCCAATCTGTTGATAAGACAATTTGCATATTCCGTCATATCCTAAAATAGATAAATTTTATTAGTGCGAAAAGGAGGGTAATCCATATGAAAAAGAAATATGTAACCGCTCGGCTGCTATTTAAAAACCACAGGAATGATTGTGAGTTTAATACTGATCAAAATTTGCACCACTGCGATCAACAACCGGCTTTAGAAATACGGGAAAATTTGGAGGACAAGGGTCAAGTTGACAAGTGCGATGAAGTTGCGGCAGAATCATCTCCGTTATCAAAATGCCTGATTCTGATACGAAAAGTATTAAAGACCTTAGTTTCGAATAGCTAAGGCTTAAACGGTTCAAGTGTTTTCAATGAATTCACTCAAAAAACCCGCTGTTCGCCGAAAGCAAGCATGCGGGATTTTTATAACCAGCTCTTTTTATGAATTCGGAGCTTTTAAACTATCCAGATATTTGATGGCCTGCAGGGCAGCTGCTCCACCTTCGCCTGCCGCTTTCAATAATTGATAAGGTTGACCGGTGCAATCCCCGGCGGCAAATAAACCGGGCATATTAGTCTCCAGCTTATGATTGACCTTTATGGCGGATTCCTCCATTTCCAAGCCGTATATCAGCTGCTCAGCCGGCAAGTTATCCCGGATAATAAATACGCCATCCACAGATAATTGTTCCTCTCCGAAATCAATTTGTATGGCGTTATCGGTTTCGGTGATTCCTTTAATCTTACCCTTGTGTACCTCGACGCGTGGGTCAAGTCGCGCTAAATCTTTATAGTAAGGAATACAATAAACTTTAGCAGAGATATCAACCAGAAAATTGGCCTCATCTATCCCTTCTTGATTAAACGCAACAACCGCAACATTCTTATTTCTATATAATGGCCCGTCACATGTTGCGCAGTAACCGACACCCTTACCCAGTAATTCTGCTTCACCAGGAAATAGTTTACTCACGGATACCCCTGTCGCAATAATAACTGCATCCGCTTCAATGGATTGATCTTTACCTAGTAGTGTGTAGGGTGGTCCAGGATAGACATTTGTTATTTTAAAGGGAATAATTTCGATTTCCTTCTCCTTAAGGTGAGCTAAAAATCGTTGCTGTAATTCCTCCCCCCTAATTTCCGGAAATCCCAGCCAATTTTCAACCTGCGGCGCTTTCACAAGCTTGGGACTGCATAATTCCGAACCGAGTAATATAAAATTACGATTCCGAAGTTTGGCATTTATGGCGGCAGCCATTCCGGCCGGCCCACAGCCAATAATTGCTAATTCATAGTGTTTTTTTAGGTTATAAAGATTGTCGGACATTTTAGCGATTCCTCCTGCTAAAATCTTTGATTTCTATCTTTTATCTTTTGTTTCATCCTTCATTATTAAAAATTATTCATGAGGGCAATCCTGCTTCAGAATATAAGTGTTCCCCGAATTATTTAAATTACTATTTGCCAATTTGCCAATGATCGGGACGCAAGTACATCTAACCTTGGAATTTTCCTTATTTACGGTAAAACTGAATGTATTTGTCATAGCTTTTCAGAACCCGTCCTACGTAATCCCGTGTTTCTTTAAATGGAATGTCTTCTAAGCAAACATTATTTGCGTCAATTTGACCGTTTTTAATCCATTCTTGCACATGTCCTCTTCCACCGTTATAGGCGGCTGTCACTAAAAATATGTTATTGGAAAACACTTTTTGCAAACTGGCAATATACCATGTTCCGTATTGAATATTTTTCTCCGGATCAAGTAATTTATCTTCGCTATATGTTTTATCGCCAATACTTTCGGCAATTGCTTTTGCTGTATTAGGCATCAGCTGCATTAACCCTTTTGCACCTTTAGGTGATGTGGATTTTGGGAAAAACTTACTTTCTTCTCGAATTACAGCTGCAACCAGCAAAGGGTCAACACCGTACTGGGTTGCATATTCTTCTATAATCGTCCGATGAGGAAAAGGATAAAAAATCCTTTCTAATTTGGGAATGTTCAATATACTTATGATTGATAAAAAAACTATCATAAAAAAAATAAGTATTTTTTTAAACATTTCTCTATGCTTATTTCGCCTTTTTACCATCAATCTCCTCTTCCAAGTTAAGACAAAAGATTGAGTTTTTTCCATAATTCTTCAAGCTGACGTTCAGTCTCCAACGCGCTGCCGGAGTTATCAATCACTACATCGGCATGTTTGCGCTTTTCATCTAAAGACCCTTGTGCATCGATGCGGGCCTCCACATCAGCTCGACTTAAATTGTTGTCCCGGGCAAGAACGCGTTCAATCTGAAGTTCGCGCGGTACCCATACAACCCAAACTTTGTCGACAAATTTCACGAACCCTGATTCAATGAGCAAAGGCACATCCCAGATGCAAAATTTTGCACCTGTATCCAAAACCGCTGCTTGCTCTTCCTGCATACATTCTGCTATACGACCACGCAAGATGCGACTAAGCTGCTTGCGGGCAGCATCATCAGAAAAAACTCTAACTCCAAGAATCGAACGATCTATCTCTCCATTTCTTTTAAGAATCTCAGCACCAAATTCCTGGACTAATTTTGAGATAGTTAACCGATCTGATTTATACATGCGATGAACCGTTTTGTCAGCATCCAGTACAGGAACCCCACGCTCTTTAAACCACTGGGAAACTGTGGATTTTCCACTTCCGATCCCACCCGTTAGCCCGATATTTAACATGTATCCATAATCACCCCAAAAATTTGAAAATTCCTATTAGAATCAAAACAGTGCCTGGTAAATACTTTGCTTTCTCGGTCCAGTTGTCTGGAATCTTTCCGGTCATCTGTTGACCTAAACGCAACATTATAATTTGCGTGATTGCCACTATCACAATGACCGATAGGGTCATGCCCGCCATGGCTGCTCCAATCCCGCAGGCAAAAGCATCCATTGCCAGGGCAATGCCTAACAGCAGACTTTCCCGAAGGCTAATCCCCCCGGAGCCATCGACATCCGCTAAGTCCGGTGTCTTTAATACCTGAATTACCAAACCGAAAAAATTTAATTGAAATTTGAAAACCGGTTCCAATACGGGTCTTTGCATAACTGCGGTCATTGCTGGAACTGCTTGAGGTAAAATCTCTCGTTTTTGGTTCCAGATCGCTTTGGCCAGTTGAAAAACTCCCAAACCCACCAATATAACTGCTCCTAATAAACGGGCGGGGGCAAACTTAAACCATAACGTGATCCAACTGCCAAAAAGCATGGATATCCCCATGGCAAAAACTGTACACAGGGCAATAACAATCAGAGAACTCATCGGTATACGTATACGGCGCAACCCATAAGCCAAGCCAACCCCAAACCCATCCAAACTTAAAGCGACCGCCATAAGTATTGCTACTCCCATATATGTATCCCTCCACCTTACGACTTCAGAATAATATATGGGTTTGAATGTTGTTTGGTGAAATGAACTACTCGCTCACAGCAATCCATTCTTCTAAGACATGATCGCGGTGTTTCTTCAAAGTTTCGTACTGATCGTGTAACTGCATGGCTAATTCATAATTTGTACCTGTTAAAGCGAGTTCTGATTCCAAGTTCTGAAGCTCCAATTCTAAGTCCTCAATTTCTGACTCTAATTGCCTCATTCGTTTTTTTTCGCTTGACCGATTACGGTTTTTCTGCCGGTCTTGATCACTTGGCTTGGCACGATGCTCACTCTTTGGGCTACTCGCTTCTTTTTGTTGTTTATATTCTTTATAACTGCTGTAATCTCCTTTGTAAAGAATAAGTCCGTCGGTGTCCAGCTCGGTTATCTTATTGACCACTTTATCCAGAAAATAGCGATCATGGGATACAACCAGCACGGTCCCGTCATAATCCTGAAGGGCTTCTTCAAACATCCCGCGGGTTTCAATATCAAGATGATTGGTTGGCTCATCCAACAATAATAAGTTCCCTTGCTCAAGGAACAGTTTACATAAAGCCAAACGACTCTTTTCCCCGCCGCTCAATACAGAAATCGGTTTAAAAACATCATCATTTTTAAATCCATACTTAGCAAGTAAAGTTCTGATTTCTTGGTCGTTTAAGTGGGAGAAATATTGAATTTCGTCCATTATCGTTCCTGCAGCGCCCAAATTCTCATGTTCCTGCGAATAATAAGCAACTTTTACATTGGCTCCCAAACGAATTGTTCCCGTATAAGGCACTTGATTGAGAATGGCCTTTAACAGCGAAGTTTTCCCAACTCCATTTTTCCCCAACAAGGCGACTCGGTCGCCGCGCCGCAAATCCAATTGCACGTTTTCAAAAATGGTACGTGTCCCAAAGGTAATGGAAAGGTTTTCGCTCAAAAGAACTCGGTCGCCGCTGCGGCTTCCGCTATGCAATGATATGGAAAGGCCATGATCCGAGTTAGTAACCTGGATTGGTTTTAGCTTCTTAAGCCGGCTTTCCCGCCCGCGGGCTTGCTTGGCGTTAACTCCTGCCTTATTGCGGCGAATATACTCCTCAAGCTTAGCAATTTTCTTGGCCATACGCTCTGCTTCGCGGCCGATTGTTTTGTTTTCTAAGCTCCTTTGTAATTCATATTCAGAATAATTTCCAGTATACGCTTTTAGTCCGCCGTTTTCTAGACAAAAAACTCGTGCCACAGTGCGGTCTAAAAAGTAACGATCATGAGA
>CAYWSF010000057.1:0-3586 GCA_964460725.1 uncultured Desulfosporosinus sp. | reverse complement strand
ATATCCCCCTTGGTTTTCAAAATCTTCTGTTAAAGCTGCATATTGCTTCATAACCTTTTCGCTGGGCGTATGGGCCATCTTCTTTTCTAAGCCGTGCAGCTGTATCTGCATTTCTAACAAATCCGCCCGTTCCTGGAGCATACTCTCAAAGACGTTCCCTTCATTTGCTGCGACAACCGATGTTTGGGGAAGGTACCCGTAGGAACCAAAAATTTGTGCTTCTCCGCTTTCTAAACGTACGTCTCCTAAGCAAGCCCGGAGCAGGGTAGTTTTGCCTGCCCCGTTCGGACCGACCAGTGCAGCTTTTTCTCCCGGTTCCAAAGTAAAACTGATCTGTCGAAAAAGCGGTTCTCCAGAAACATCAACACCGCAATCCCGGCAAAATAAAATACTCATTTTTCTAGTTTGCCCCTTTTATTGTAACGGATTTAACGGAATATGGACAAGTGTCTTAAGTATCCCGCAATCCTTGCTGTGTTTTTGTAATATCTCAGATGTCTTGAAAACACCAAATCTTTTACATTAAACTATACCATACCCCCAATTATCAAACAATGTTTGAGGTTACTCATTTGATCGATAGTAATAACATAAGAACCACAGCAGAACCACAGAAATTCAATACAGTCCAAAAAATATAAGATGATATAAATTGTAAAAGATACAAGCTTTTCTACCCTCTTAAATGTGCTTTCCCGCACGTATTATTAGTGAAAAGGTTTTTCATCGTATTTAAGGAGGAATTATAATTGAGAAAACTTAAATTTAGGGTTTGGGACAAGGTTAAGGAGAAAATGTTAAAACCACAAGCCATAAGTTTTGATACACAAAGTTCAGCACCATTTGCAATAAGTGTTCCTGGTAGAACGTGGGAGTCAATTGGGAAATTCGAATTGCTGCAGTGGACAGGTTTTACTGATGAAAATGGAAATGACGTATATGAAGGTGATTTAATTAAAATCGCATCGGTCATTTACAAAATTATATGGAATGAAACACTAACGGCTTTCGAACTTGTAGAACCGGAGAGTCCCTCTTCAAAGGGCGATACCTGTCTAATTACATCTGGTTACGTAATTGGCAATGAATTTCAAACTAATCTGCCCCACACTGCAAAGAGTATCGACATGGTGTATGACAATCTGAAAAAATAAAAGAAAGCGGCGCATACTCGCTAAAGAACAACGCCACTTCTCCACTGCGAAACATTTTGTCCCTTGATCTTCCCAACGCAAACAACGATTCGTCCAAGGTCCTTTTGCTCACTGTGTTTATCTCTGACACCTCGAACAATACACCGTGCCCCGGCCGACTAGACGAATACGTGCTAGCGGCTGTCCACAGATTAGGCAGGGTTTTCCTCCCCTTCCGTATACCTGGAGCGCTTGTTGAAACGCTCCTTTTTCTCCATTGGCATCCCGATAATCCCGAAAGGATGTGCCGCGGGCTTCTATTCCTGCCTTCAGGACAGTTTGAATCGCCTGATGTAATTTCGATATTTCTTTTTCGGTTAGGGTGTCTATCCGGCGGTCAGGCAATAATCCAGCCTGGAAAAGAGCTTCATCCACATAAATATTCCCCAATCCCGCGAGAACAGTCTGATCCAGTAAAGCCACCTTTAAAAAGACTTTTTTCTTTCTCAAACGTTCCTTTAGAGCTGCGGGTGTAAATTCATCAGCCAACGGTTCAGGGCCTAGCTTGCATAAGGAGGATTTATCAAAACACAGGGCAGTTGGTATGGCTTGAATACGGCCAAATTTACGCATGTCCGAAAAATGCACTTCGCCGCGTTCCAAACGAAAAACCACATGTGTATGTTTTTCCGGTTCCAGATGATCCGGATAATAATTCAATTTTCCGGTCATTCGCATATGGGCAATTAACGTTAAATCGGCCTCAAGCAAAACTAAGAGGTATTTACCACGACGGTTGATTGTTTTAATCCGTCGTCCGGTAACTAATTCTGTGAAGGTTTTATCTTCCCAGCCACTCACTGCGGTAGGCCAGATAAGCTTAACCTTCTCAATTTTTAGATCTCTAACGTGTTCGAGCAATGTCCGACGAATCGTTTCAACCTCAGGGAGTTCCGGCATTTTTTCTTCAAATCCTTATCTCTTTGTTGTAAACGGCTGCATATCATACCAATTCGGTCCTGCTTTGCAGTCAACCGTCAAGGGCACTGAAAGGGGGTAAGCATTTTCCATTTTATCTGTCAGCAGGCTTGCTGCACTCTCTAAATCTTCCGGCGCAACCTGGAGCAATAGCTCATCATGCACTTGGAGCAGGATAGCGGCCCGAAAGGGTTTCAGCCCTGCTGCCACTTTAAGCATCGCTAATTTCATGATATCGGCTGCAGTTCCCTGGATCGGCGTGTTCATCGCAATCCGTTCGCCAAATTGACGTCGCATTCGATTTGGATGAAGCAACTCCGGAATACGCCGCAGGCGATTTAACAAAGTGCAGACTTGGCCCTCTTGCTTAGCCTGAGCGACAATATCCTCAAGATAACGTTTGACCCCACTATAACGCTTAAAGTATTGCTCGATATAAAATCTCGCTTCCTTACGCGGAATTCCTAGATCCCTAGCAAGACCAAACTCCGTTAACCCGTATATTAGGCCAAAATTAACTGCCTTGGCACTCCTGCGCATGTTCGGGGTGACTGCTTCCAGTGAGATGCCAAAAACCTCCGCTGCTGTCCGGGCATGCACATCCTGCCCTAAGGCAAATGATTCGCAGAGCAAAGGATCTTGGGAGTAATGGGCCAAAACCCGTAGCTCAATTTGCGAGTAATCAGCCGAGAGGAGTACCCACCCCGGTTCCGTGGGATGAAAGACTTTTCTTAATTGTCTACCCTGCTCAAGTCGGATAGGGATATTTTGCAGGTTTGGTTCCGTGCTTGATAAACGGCCTGTTGCTGTCACCGTTTGTTGAAATGTGGTATGAATTTTGCTGTCCTTTACTTGGGCGAGCAAACCGTTTACATATGTGGACATTAATTTGTTCAGCTGCCGGTAGTCAAGAATCTTTTCGATGATTGGGTGAGCTGCCCTCAGATCCTCCAGAACCTCCGCATTAGTGGAATAACCGGTCTTGGTCTTTTTGGCAGCCGGTAAGCCCAACTTCTCAAAAAGGATGTCCCCCAATTGTTTAGGTGAATTTAAATTAAAGGTTTCTTCAGCCAGGGCATAAATGTCTTCTTCCAGTTGCTTAAGGGTTATACTAATCTCTTCGCCGAATTTTTTCAATTGTTCAGCGTCAATCCCAATTCCGTGCCGTTCCATTTCCGCTAATAGTAAACTGAGCGGTTCTTCAAGATCATGCAGTAAGCTTGATAGTCCCAGGGTTTCAATTTCCGCCTGATACTTAGGGGCAACCTGCGCCAAGGCGGCAGCCTCTTGAGCGATGCTCCCGAAGACATCTTGGTTCTGCGCATATTCTTTGACAAGATCCAGCGGGGCGAATTTGGTTCGAGCAGATTGAATAAGATAGGCAGCTAAACACATATCCAGTGTGACACCCTTTAAGGCAGTGTCTTCGTTAGCCAGTAATTGGGCGGCTGCTTTGCCGTCTACTAAGGTTTTAG
>CAYWSF010000056.1:6485-8432 GCA_964460725.1 uncultured Desulfosporosinus sp. | reverse complement strand
GTGGAGGCGTGGGCGGATTTGTTCCTGGTTACGGGAAGCACGCTCTGTAACGGGTCAATTATTAACTTCCTTTCTATAAAAAAACCGGTTGTTTTTTTCGGAATAACAGTTGCCGGTGCTGCTCCTTTGTTGGGACTAAGGAGGTTTTGCCCGCAGGGCTTGTAATGCTAATGCTGATGAAAAACAGTTGAGTTTACGATGAACTACAAACCACCACGAAATAACTTTGCTAGATGAAACTCAATTTGTTATAATAAGACAACATTGGAAAAGAAGCTGACATTGAAGATATAAAAATACATCCAGATAGGAGGGGAAAGACATGGAAAATAATTTGGGAACTGAGAACTCTCTTGGTTCTATTCGTATTGCTGATGAAGTAGTCGAGATCATTGCCGGATTAGCAGCTTCTGAAGTAGAGGGTGTAGTCGGTATGACCGGGGGTCTTGTGGGAGACCTGGCAAACATGCTAGCAAGAAATAAAAACTTGTCTAAAGGAGTAAAGGTTGAAATCGGCGAGCATGAGGTTGCCGTAGATCTCTTTATTGTGATGGAGTACGGGGTATCAATTCCTGAGGTTGCTTTAAAGGTACAGGAAGCAGTGAAAGAAGCCATTGAAACTATGACCGGACTTAAGGCTGTAGAAATAAATGTTCATGTGCAAGGGGTAAATTTTAAACCGGTGCAGGAAATTAAAGTTAAGGAAGAGGAATTACGTCTGAAGTAGAATTAACCCCCCTGGATAACCAGGGGGGTTTCTGAAAGAGGGGACTTCAAATGTTGGCCTATGCTCTGGGAATTATTTTAATCATATGTGCTTTTTGGATATTAGCCATGGCTACAGGTTGGGGACTTCCATATCTCCTGCTTGCCCAGGGGTTGGAGTGGTTAAAAGTGAACCCTTGGGAAAGTTTAGTTGTGGCTGTAGCTTTGCTCTTGCTGGGATTAGTTTTGTTTATGCTGCCGCGCGAGGTTTCGGATCGTTCCTTTGGAACCTCTTCTAAAGGGGGAAATGTACGAATTTCTCAGGATGCCTTACGGGAAATTATTGCGCGCAGTGCAATGGCCTTGCCGGGTGTATTGCAGGTTAAATCGAAACTTAAAGAGCGGAAAGATGGACTTGAAATTCTGGTCTCTTGCCAATTTGAACAAGATGAACGCATCCCGCAAACTGCCGAAGAACTTCAAGCGAAGATCAGGGAGGATGTAGAACTTTATACGGGAATAAAAGTAACAGAGGTGAAAGTGTTGGTGCTGCGTCTGGAAAAGGCCCACTTAACACGGGTACGATGAGTGGGTTTTGGGCAAAATGTACAGAGAAAGTTTCGTGGTTTTTTGTTTGGGCCATTGACAATCATCCCGGAAAACTCATCGGAACATCCTTGGGATTTATTCTTGGTTTGTTGATTTTGATTCTTGGCATTTGGCGCACGCTGGTCTTGGTTTTATTTGTCGTTGTGGGATTTATGTTAGGAAAACGACAGGATGAGAATCAATCTATTACCACATGGTTAGAAAGAAATTTTAAAAGAAACTAGGAGGAATTCCCTTGAGCCGAAGATTAGCACGTGAAACAGCCTTGCAAGTGCTTTTTCAAAGGGACTTGACGAAAGAACCGCTCATTGCCTCGGAGCAAGTTCAGCGCTGGGCCGCCGAATTTGCAGTTCCCGAGCCAAGCAGGGAATTTGCCCAACAATTGGTTGACGGAACGATAGCCCATCAGGATGAAATCGACCGGACGATTGCTTCTTATGCCCAGGATTGGACACTTAGCCGTATGGCGAATGTGGATCGGAATGTGTTGCGCTTAGCGGCGTATGAGATTCTTTTTTGTCCGGATATTCCTGGACGAGTGAGTCTCAATGAGGCAATTGAATTAGCGAAAAGATTTGGGAGCAAGGAATCGGCAAGGTTCGTGAACGGCATTCTTGATCGGGTAGTTGCCGG
>CAYWSF010000056.1:2523-6385 GCA_964460725.1 uncultured Desulfosporosinus sp. | reverse complement strand
GGAGCAAGGAATCGGCAAGGTTCGTGAACGGCATTCTTGATCGGGTAGTTGCCGGCGTTTCAAAAGGGGAACGAAAAGGTCCTGCCAATTAAGCGCATGTGGGAGCCCAGTATCTGGTACGAATACGAACATCTTTGTAATCCTTCCCCTCAAAGGTAATGTCTGCCTTGCCAAAGTTATAACTCCCTACAAGCCCCCGGCGTTAGCTGTGGGGTTGGGCTTACATAAGTTTGCATAATTAGATCAATTTCTTCTTTTTATAACAAAAGAAATCAACACACTCCATGCCATTATACCAGTTATTTCAAGTTATTGAAATTATACAAAAGAACTTTTGCACAAGACTGCAAATTATTGAGAAGTGTTGTAAAATGAAGTTAGAACTATCTCATTGTAGCATGGCGGACTTAAATGGTTTTGGCTCGGCAAAACTTTGCCCTGCCAAATTTTATGGAGACCATAAATTTCACTAATTTCGCATGTTCAAGAGATTCGTAAAAATTGTTTTACTTTGTTTTTCTCTGGTGGAATCATAGTTTAAGTATTAAAGGAGTGATAATTAGTGTCTTGCGAATTTGAAAAAAAACTGGAAGCAGAATTTAGTTCGAATGAGATTGATATCTCTCTAATGAATGAGGTTATCGACAAGTTTCAGCGTGAAGACGGTAACCTCATTAGTGTCTTACAGGATGCTCAAGAGGCATACGGATACCTGCCGATCGATGTTATAAATGTGATTGCCGATAGGACAGGCAGTAAACGAGCAAAGATCTATGGCATTGCCACGTTCTATTCCCAATTCAGACTGAAACCGCGTGGAAAATATATGATACTTACTTGTCAAGGAACAGCTTGTCATGTAAATAGTTCCGAGGCTATTGCGGAAGCCCTTTGTGAAGAATTAAACATTGAGTTTGGAGACTCGACTAATGATTTGATGTTCTCACTTGAGGAAGTTGCCTGTCTTGGCTGTTGCAGTCTTGCCCCCGCAATTATGATTAATGGAGAAGTTTATGGCAATTTAACTCCAAAAAGTGCAAAGAAAATTATTCAAGATATTTATGCTGCGGAAAAGGGGGTTGCTGTAAATGAAGATTAGAATAGGATATGGCAGCTGCGGGATTGCCGCAGGAGCGAAAAAGGTTGCCGATAAATTTCAGCAATTAATTGAAGAAAAGAACTTGAGCATTGATGTTTCATTTACCGGCTGCATTGGAATGTGCTTTTATGAGCCAATCGTAGACATTATTGATGATCAGGGCGTATTTTCCTATGCTTATGTGACCCCGAGTATGGCCGAGGAAATAATGGAACGGCATATTCTTAACGGTGAGCCAATTCAAGAAAATATTGTCTCAACCCCTCAACAACCCTATCCTCAGTTAAAAAATCAAGTTCGCATTGTCTTGAGAAACTGCGGCATTATCAATCCTGAAAAGATTGAAGATTATATCGAAAAAGATGGCTATAAAGCACTTAACAAAGTAGTCAATGAAATGACTTCGGATACGGTTATTGAAGAAATTAAAATTGCGGGACTCAGGGGCAGAGGGGGAGCAGGTTTTCCCACTTGGTTCAAATGGGATGCTGCCAAAAAATCTGCGGGACAGGAAAAGTACGTTGTTTGTAACGCCGATGAGGGCGATCCGGGCGCGTTTATGGATAGAAGTATTCTTGAGGGGGACCCTCATGCTGTACTTGAAGGGATGATTATTGCCGGTTATGCAATGGAAGCAAAATACGGCTTTATTTATTGTCGGGCGGAATATCCGCTGGCAATCAAGAGACTTAAGATCGCAATTCAACAGGCCAAAGATAAAAACTACCTGGGCAAGGATATCCTCGGTTCCGGTTTTGATTTTGACATCATCATTAAGACCGGAGCAGGAGCCTTTGTTTGTGGTGAAGAGACAGCCTTAATCGCCTCTCTGGAAGGGGAACGAGGTATGCCAAGGCTCAAACCGCCGTTCCCGGCTCAATCGGGCTATTTTGGCAAACCGACCAATATTAATAACGTTGAAACCTTTGCCAATGTCCCCTGGATATTTAACAACGGCGGAGCAGCATTTGCTGAGTATGGCACAAAAACCAGTAATGGTACCAAGGTATTTGCTCTGGCAGGGAAAATCAAAAATGGGGGACTTGTCGAAGTGCCGATGGGTATGACTTTAAGAGAAGTTATCTATGGCATTGGCGGCGGAATTAAGCAAGATAAGGAATTTAAAGCTATTCAAATGGGAGGCCCTTCGGGGGGATGCATACCACGTGTCCTCCTTGACACACCGGTGGACTATGAATCGATTAATCAAACCGGGGCCATTATGGGCTCGGGTGGTATGGTTGTCATGGATGAAGAAACTTGCATGGTTGATATGGCCAGGTTCTTCTTGGACTTCACGGTCAAAGAATCTTGCGGCAAATGCACATACTGTAGAATTGGCACCAAGAGAATGTTGGAGATACTTGAGAGAATATGCGCCGGTGAGGGAAACATTAATGATCTCGATACTCTTCAGACACTATGTGATAGTGTTAAGGACGGATCCCTCTGTGGACTCGGAGCAACAGCTCCTAATCCGGTCCTAACGACCATTCGTTATTTCAGGGATGAATATCTTGCTCATATTGATGCCAAAAAGTGTCCGGCCAAGCAGTGTAAGCCCCTCTTAACTTATACAATCACGGCAGAGGCATGTAAAGGCTGTACTTTATGCTCTAAAAAATGTCCTGCACAAGCTATTCAAGGTGAAGTGAAAAAGGTTCACCAAATCGATCAGCAAAAGTGTGTTAAATGTGGTAACTGTGTAACAGTATGTAAATTCAATGCTATTGCAGTAGAATAGGAAGGGGTGTGACATTGGTGGATAAGATCAGAGTTAATATTAATTCGCGAGAATTAACCGCTTCAGCTGAAGATACCATTTTAAAGGTAGCACTTGCTAATGGAATCGAAATTCCGAACCTCTGTTATGATAATCGCTTAAAGACTTACGGCGCTTGTGGTGTTTGCGTTGTTGAAATAGACGGTAACCCGAAATTACAAAGAGCGTGCTCAACGCTTGCTGTTGATGGCATGATCATCAGAACCGATACACCAAGGACCCTCGCTGCTCGAAAAGTAGCTTTTGAATTAATGGCCTCAGACCACAGAGGGGATTGTCGACCTCCCTGTGTCAGGGCTTGCCCGGCCAATACTGATTGTCAGGGGTACGTCGGCTTAATTGCCAATGGTCAGCATGAAGAGGCCATCAAGCTTACTAAGGACGTTATCGCCCTACCTGCCAGTATCGGAAGAATTTGCCCCCATCCTTGCGAAACAGAGTGTCGCCGTCAAAACGTGGAAAGTCCTGTGGCCATTGCAGAACTCAAAAGATTCCTTGGCGACTTAGATATCAGCATGGGAACTTATGTACCTGACCAAAAACCACCAAGCGGCAGAAGGGTTGCTATTGTTGGAGCGGGCCCGGCAGGTCTTAATTGTGCCTATTTTCTTGCCCGGTATGGTCACGAGGTAATTATGTTTGAGAATCAGCCCTATCCGGGAGGAATGCTCAGATATGGTGTTCCGGAATATCGTCTGCCCAAGGAAATCCTGGATGCTGAAATAAATACTCTCAAGAAAATGGGCGTGAAATTCAGATTCAATGTCAAACTTGGTGAAGATCTTAGCATTCTATACCTGAACAAGGCTTATGACGCTGTATTCGTAGCCATCGGCGCTTGGGAAAGTTCAAACCTTGGCTGTGAAGGACAAGATATGGAAGGTGTGCTTGGCGGTATAGAGTTTCTCGGTAAGGTTACGAATTCCGAGCCTTTGAATATGGGCAAAAAAGTTATTGTTGTGGGTGGCGGCAATACTGCC
>CAYWSF010000056.1:0-2513 GCA_964460725.1 uncultured Desulfosporosinus sp. | reverse complement strand
GACGTAGCTCGGACGGCGGTCAGACTTGGCGCTGAGCGCGTACAGGTTATCTACCGCAGGACCAGGAATGAAATGCCTGCCGAAGAGATTGAAATTATTGAGGCCGAAGAAGAAGGCGTCGAATTTTCGTTCCTGGTAGCCCCTTTGGAAATTATTGGCGATGGCAAAAGGGCAAAAGCTGTCCGGTGTCAAAAAATGAGTCTGGGAGAACCTGATGCTTCCGGGCGCAGAAGACCGATGCCTATTCCAGGCGAAGAAGTTACCTTTGAGGCGGACCTTATTTTGTCGGCCATTGGACAACAAGTTAATGCCAAAAGTATTAAAGAACTCGAAGTCACCAATAGAGGAACTATTGGCGTTAATCCCAATACCTTTGAAACGAATCTCGAAGGTGTCTTTGCTGGGGGCGAAGCCGCAACCGGTCCCAAAATTGCGATTACGGCCATTGCTCAGGGAAATAATGCGGCAAAGGTGATTGACAGCTATTTAAATGGCCAAATCATGCCGGTTCCGGAACCTTCTTTTATCACTCAGACAGATTTAACTGAGCAGGACTTTGCGCATATTGCCAAACAAGAACGTGGGCGTGCTTCTGTGGCTTCGGTAGTCGATGAGCACCAAAGAAAGCTCAGCTTTAGCGCGGTTTCTAAAACATACAGTGAAGAAACTGCCCTGCAGGAAGCTGCCAGATGTCTGGAGTGCGGCTGTCAAGATTATTTTGAATGTAAACTAATTAAATATATCGGCGATTACAATATTAATCCTACGGAAATAGTGGGCGAAGTTCACAAAAGAGAAGAAGTTCAAACCCATCCGTTTATTGTCAGGAACCCTGATAAATGCATATTATGCGGTCAATGTTTCCGGGCCTGTGAAGAAATAGTGGGAGTTACCGCCTTAGGACTGGAAGATAGAGGGTTTGACTCCAAGGTGATTCCGGAGTTGAATCTGCCTCTTGAAGAAAGCTGTTGTATATCTTGCGGCCAGTGTATAGATGTCTGTCCCACCGGAGCATGCATGGAAATAGTACCCGCATCGAAGCAAGTTCCTGTAGAATTTGATAATGTGAATTCAGTTTGTAATTATTGTGGTGTGGGCTGCAATATCGTCCTCCAAGCCAAAGGGAATCTTGTTTTAAAATCACTGCCTGATCGAAAACAAGATGAAGGTATATTGTGCGTTAATGGCAGATTTGGCATAGGATTTATCAATGATCCAAGTAGAATTAAAACTTCTGTCGTCCGAAGAAAAGGTAAGTGCACCAACGTTAATCTTGAGGAAGCCTTAACGCTGACGACCAAAAATCTTCAGTTGATTTGCGGGCAATATGGCAATGATAGTGTTGGAATTCTCGCATCTCCAAGGTTTACCAATGGGGAAGCGTTTATGCTGAAAAAAATTGCCGACAAATTAGGGACTGTTTTCGTTGGCACAATGGCTGAAAAAGATATTTCAGGAACTGAACTTGTTTTGGGGTACAATGCTTCTTCCAACAGTTATGATGAGCTTTACAGTACAGATTTGATTATTTCAGTCGGGAATATCACTGAAAATAACCCAGTAATGGGTGTGAAGATTAAGAATGCTGCTCAGAAAAGAGGTAAACTGGTATCCCTCAGTAATGGCCAGACCAAAATGGCTGAATATGCTGATCTTTCCCTGAAACTTGATGACGGCCTGGAGTTTTTCAAGTCCTTGATTAAAGCACTCTTTGACGGTGGATATGTTAACCAGGCTAACCTGGAAACCAAAGCCGTAAACCTAACCAAGCTAATTGATTATGTTAAGGATGCCCCAGTTTCTGAGGAGGCTAATAAGCTTGCTAAAATGTATGGAGAAGCTAAAAAGGCCATCTTCGTTATTGATGACAGTATTGTCACGGCAGACGCCATCATGCTGTTGGCAGATATCGCTGTAATTACAGGCAAGATCGGTAAGCCCCATAGCGGAATTATTCTGATGCG
Source organism: uncultured Desulfosporosinus sp. (assembly GCA_964460725.1). Taxonomy (GTDB): domain Bacteria; phylum Bacillota; class Desulfitobacteriia; order Desulfitobacteriales; family Desulfitobacteriaceae; genus Desulfosporosinus. The sequence continues at coordinate 549 of CAYWSF010000056.1, read as the reverse complement.
TTCCAACTGTAATTCTCAAGGATTTATTGATATGGGTGTAAAAGTTCCCGGCATGCAGATTATTGACCAAATCAACGCAGGAAAAATAAAGGCTGTCTTAATTGTTGGTGAAGATCCGGCAGGAACCGACCCGAAGCTCGCCGAAGCCTTGCGGAAACTTGATTTTGTAGTAACCCTTGATACCTTTGAGACAGCTACGACAGCACTCTCCAACATTGTAATGCCAATTGGAAGTTTTGCTGAATCCAAAGGCACCTTTACAAGATCTGATCGAAAAATTCAAACCGTTAATCCGGCCATTAACCCGGTGAATAAATATAACGCATTTAGTACTTTAGCGAAGTTAGGTCAACATCTTGGTCTTAAGACGGCATCGATTAAACATGTAACTGAGATGTTATCCTTTGAAGTACCGGAATACAGTGGTTTATTCCTTCCCAAAAATCCGAAGATCGCTCTCTATACCCCAAATTCCAGATTAAATCCTTATGGTTTTCAGGTGCTTTACACTGACGGCTATAATAAAGAGGACAAGAAAGCCGTTTTAAG
>CAYWSF010000055.1:0-8575 GCA_964460725.1 uncultured Desulfosporosinus sp. | reverse complement strand
AAGACCATCGTAAGCAGCGGTTATGGTGATTTTTCCTTCTTTGGGCTCATCCAAGGCCAGACCCGGACCGGATACTGTTCGTGCAAGACGCTCTGCTGCTTCATTTTCATGAATCAAGCCAGGCTTTTGATCCCAGACATAAATATGTTCTTTCCCCATACTCAAAAGTATTGGAATATCCTCTTCCCTGATGATGTGTCCTTTGCGAAAACGAGGACCTTTTGAAACATCAGGAAGAATTTGAGTCATATCATGAATAAGAACAGCTCCAACAGAATCCTGCACTTTTATTTTTTCCATTTCGATAGCCTCCAATGCATCATATAATGTGCGTTCCATTATTGCTCGAATAGCCAGTGGTCTGATCGAGAGAAAAATAACCTTGTACTTCTTGAAAAGGTTATCTATCCCCCATAAGAGATCAAGGTAAAAATCACTTTACATCTTCGCGTGCAAAATACGATTTATAATATATTCTTCGAGATTTAAATAAATATGTGATTTCCGAGGTACCTGTTTATAATCAAAAGACAAACTTACAAAGAATAATAATTCCTACTATAAAGAAAGAAAGCGATCAGAAACACTTTCATCTGATCGCTTCAAAATACTTGTCTTGCTTTAACTAAACTATACTTAGCCAAGCAAAAACCAAGCATTCGATCCGTCAAGAAATAACCGTATCTAAAAAATTCTTAAAAAACATCTGCACTTTCATCACTGGATTTTTCCGGATGATTTTGCGTGTTCTGCCAGCCATTGTTCCGCAGCATAATTTAAGGGCATGGTTATCACATCTTCCCAAACGTAGTCTGCTACGGATAACGACCGTAAATCAAACTCCTTGAAATATTGCCCGCAAGCTTCGCAAGCCACAATCTCAATTCCGGGGAATTCCTCGGAATTCAAATAGTATTGCTTTTTTGCTTCCTCATTTCCGCAGCGTATACAGCCAACACGCATCGTTGGCCATTCTTGACCACAGAGGATACAGTGCAGAAAACGTTTTCCGTTTGGTGGGACAAGCACAGCAAGCGTGACTCCCTCCCCACAAACCGGACAAACCGCACCTTGTGAAGGTAGTTCGATCGGCTGATCCTGCAGTGGGGCCTTAGTACGCATAAGATTTGCCATACTGCTTAAGGCGATCTGCAGAGTGCTTAAAAGTCTTGGGTCAAGCCTTGGGTCTGACACTGGTCGACCAACTTTAAAATCATGCCACGTTTCCCTCAAAACTGATTCGCCTACACTTAGATCTAGAACCCGGTTTAACCTTTCCCAGAGTTCCAAAACCACCGTCTCTGGAAAATCCGCAAGCGGGAAGTAAGGAGGAGTCTCCGCCGGACTCAATTCTGTCAGCCAAGAAGAACCCCGCTCATCTTGCCAGCGTCTTACTTCTTCGTTTAGGAGACCATAGGTCTGATGAGCCTGCTCCATTGTTCTGTTCATCTCGTTTTCTAATTCATGCGCAGGAATATTTTTGTCCATTAAAAGGAGTTCCCCCTCACATTAATCCTTACCCTAAGACCTCTCCCGTTACTTTTACAATTAGGAGTGGTTTAACCATTCTGTAATCTGTTGCTTATTTGCATTGTATGAGCTTAGTTTAAGTTTTGCTCTTTTTTGATCCGATCATACCATTTGCCATAGTGATGTTTAGCAAAGCTTGTTTTGACATAGCCTGTGATTATGCCCCTGAGAGCAGGGTTGGACTTCGGGTGTATAATCGCTAAATACATATGCCCCGTGATTGCCGTAGCCATCAAAAATGCAGACAGGGCATGCACCGGATAAGCCCAACGAACTAAACCGGCCGGGAAATACCCTGAGAACCACATAATGAGCCCACTTGTCGCAATGAAAAACGTACCAAAAATAGTGATCAAGGAATTGATTTTTTCTCCACCATTAAACTTATCTTGAGGTGGAAACTTCCCGTCGGTATCAAAGCCAAAAAACTCCATCGGAAAGGTCATAATGTGTTTTATATCTGATTTCCCCCAAGTAAAGACTGATTTTATCCAAAACCAATGACCTTTTGTGTTGCCAATAAAGAACAACAAAATCACCACAACGAGAAATATCACAGCTGCAACACGGTGAATGTACCGAGCAGCTACAACACCGCCGAAGAAGCTCCCTACTGGAGCAAAAAAGGTGCTCGCTATACTCAGTCCTGTAAAAAGCAGAAGGAAGAAAGAAATGCCATGAACCCAGTGGGCCAAGCGCTCTTGCCCGCTAAAACGCATAGTCATATCTCCGCCACGCGTCTTTCTAGTTGTCTTAGTTTGTGGATTGACTGCCATTATTATTTCCCTCCTTTCTTTTTATCATTCACTTCATGTTCATGGCCTCTATTGCGATAATTCCCGTGCAGGAGGTTACCGACAGCCCCCACAACCACTGCAATAGCTGCTGCACTCCAAACATATTTGCCAAGCGGGTGAACTATATCCTTCCATACGGTCAGCGAGAGCGGCGTAGTCGGATTAACCGGCAGGCCATAGAACTCTGGGCTATCCATTAACAAATAAAGATATGTCGTACCGCCCATTTCTGTTTCACCATAGAGCTGCGCCTTGGGATTAGTCTCCTGAACCTCAGCCAGACGCGTCTTTGCCAGAGCCACCATCTCATCACGTTCTCCAAAGTGCAAAGCACCCGGTTGACAGGTGTTGACACACGCCGGCAAGAGGTTATTTTCCACCCGATCAATACACCCCGTACATTTAAAGGATTTCTTCTTTTCCTCATCAACCTTGGGGGTCCCAAAGGGGCAGTTTGCTACACAATAACCGCAGCCAACACATTTGTCATGATCCATTAGCACATAGCCTGATTCAGTCTGATAAATTGCTTTCTGAGGACAAGCCTTCATGCAGGAAGGATCAGCACAGTGGAAACATTGGTGTTTAAACATCCGGAAATTCATTTTTTCATTTTCATACTTTTCATGGAAGCTGACATACGTCCAGGTTTTCGGGGTAGTTTCGTTCTGTGACTGATAGCTTGTAATCAGCTGGGTCTTTTCAGCTGGAAGTTCGTTCCACACCTTGCAAGCCACAGAGCACGCCTTACAACCTGTACATAATGAAGTGTCAATAAAAACCATTTTCTTTGTTGTCATTGTTATGCCCTCCTTAAATTGACCAGGCAAACTTTGTACTCCGGAGTCCCTGCTCCGGGATCCAAGGCCGACATTGTCAAGTTATTAGTACTTGGGCCGGGACTTAAACTAGCAAATCCCCAACTCCAGGGCATTCCAATAGTCTCAGTGTCTTTGCCATGCACTTTGTAAGTTTGCAGGCGATCTGTCACTAAAGCACGCACTTTAACCTTACCACGTGCAGAAGAAACCTCAACAAAATCTCCATCTTTAACGCCAATTTTCTGACCTAAGTTCTTGCTAATCTCCGCAAACGGTTCGGGCATAATCTCATTTAGCCAGGGAATGTTGCGGGTAATACCACCGGCGCAGAAATGCTCCACAACTCCATAGGTAGTGAGAATATAAGGATAGTCTTCTGCTTTACCAATTTCCTTGGAGATAACCGGCGCAAGCGGACTTTTCGATGCTTTCGGATGCAAGATATTTTCAGTAACGCTTTCAATCGGTTCATAGAATTCCGGCATTGGTCCATCTACACACATTCCTGCATTACGAGTCGGAATAGCCGGCAGGCCATCTGCAGGAGGTGTTGCCGGAACACCACTGGTATAGGGGGCCAGGAATAAGCGGCCTACACCTTCTGGATTCATGCGGAAAGCTTGTTTTCCTTCCGGTGTATCCGGTCCTTTGGTTTTATCTACTACGTCGGGACCGTCATTTCCGGTCCATTCACCTTTGGCAGCATCCCACCAAATCAGTTTACGCTTAGGATCAAGCGGTTGTCCCTGAGCGTCACAAGAAGCACGGTTATAAAGGACGCGAATATTGCCCGGCCAAGCAAAAGCAAAGTTCTTATTCAAGGCAAGAGTATCTGCAGGGTCACTCTGACCACGGCGGGCAGCCAGGTTGCCGTTTCCGGTTACACCGGCATAGATCCAACAGCCGGTGGAAACAGTACCTATTGGGGCGTTCAAGTACTCACCTATACTGGCAGTAAGTTTACCCGTGGTGTCATTATAACCATTAAGCTCCTGCAGCACTCTTAACGGACTCGCTTCATGGTGTTCATCTTCATAATCCCAATTAGCCTTGAGAATTGTCGCATCTTTAGGATCAGTACTGCCAGCATAAAGCTCGCGGACTTTAACGAAAATATGATCTAAAATATCTAAATCAGGTTTTGAATCATTAATCGGCTTAACTGCAACCTCTTTCCACTGAACTAAACGAGAAGAGTTGGTCATCGAACCAGCCTTTTCATAAACAAAAGCGGCCGGTAGGAAGATAACTTCAGTCTGAACATCCGCAGGATTCACATCTGGTCGGCGCCAGAACTGAGCCGTTTCCGTCTCGAAGATATCAACAACAACCGCCATTTCCAGTTTATCATAGGCCGGCCCAACCGTCTTGCAGTCGGGTATGGAAATCAACGAGTTGGAACCAATACTAAACAAGAGTTTAAATTGGCTGCCCATCTTTTCATACATTTTAACAAATGTTGGAGCATTGGCAGGATTGAGCTTGGGTAATAAGCCATAACAATAGTCATTATCAGCGGTGGCATTTGTGCCAAACCAAGCTTTGAGCTGCGCAACCAAGGGTTTATGCATAACAGCTCCGTTTTTAACCGCATAATCACGCAGGGTTTTTTCTGCATTGGTGGGATAAGGCAAATAGCCCGGCAAGTTAGAGATCAGGTTAGCCATATCGGTCGAACCTTGCACATTAGGCTCGCCACGCAGCGCCTGGATACCGCTACCGGCCTTGCCCATGTTGCCCAACAGCAGCTGTATAACCGCGTAAGAACGGATACCCTGTACCGCAGTGGTATGCTGGGTCATGCCCAAGGCATAGAAAATACTGCCCGGTCTTCTTGCACACATTGTATCTGCTATTTCCTTGATTTTTGCAGCCGGTATCCCGGAGATTTGTTCTGCTACATCAAAGGTATATCTGGCATAATGGGCTTTGATTTTTGCAAACACGCTGTCCGGATCATCCAAGCTGGCAGCCTTTACCGGCTTATTCTCCGCATCAAGCTGATATCCCCAGGTGGAATTTGTGTATTTTTTCGTATTTGCATCAAAACCGGAAAATACACCTTCTTCAAATTTAAAATCTTTATTAACCTTAAAAAGCGCATTGGTGAAATTTGTGACAAAAAATTCATCATATTGTTTTTGCTCAATAATATAATTAATAATTGCACCTAAATAGGCAATGTCGGTTCCCGGACGGATTTGGGCGAAGATATCCGCCTGCGAAGCGGTACGCGTAAAGCGCGGATCAACAACAATCACTTTGGCGCCTTTTGCCCGGGCGCGATTGACCCATTTCATTGCGATAGGATGATTTTCGGCACAGTTACTGCCGGCAATTAAAAAGACCTCGGAATTTTGCATATCCGACCATGAATTGGTCATTGCACCACGGCCAAATGAAGGTGACAAACTTGCCACCGTGGGAGCGTGTCATATACGGGCCTGGTGTTCGTTATAAGGCGAGCCGAGCAGGCGGCTCAGTTTCGAAATGAGGTAGGTTTCTTCATTGTCCACCTCAGCGGAACCCAAAACAGCAATTCCTTCAGCCCGGTTTACGGTAACCGTTTCTTTTTCCCCGGTTTTTGCGTTGGTTATTTCTTCAGTGCTTACCCAAGTTTTATCCCGGACTTCTTTGGTTTTCTTGGCTATACGTTCAATAGCCTCTTCCCAGGAAATATTTTCCCACTCGGTAGAACCCGGAGCGCGATACAGTGGCTGTTTCGGACGATCCGGTGAATTTGCCACACTCACCAGACTAGCAGCCTTCGGACAAAGAGTCCCCTCGTTGGTCGGATTATCGGGATCACCATCTAAGTGAACCATCTTACCATCTTTCACATAACAGAGTAATCCACATCCACCCGAACAAAAGTGACAAATGCTCGGGATCTTTTTAGTTCCTTCCAGTTTCAACGCATACCCTTTGGCCTCCGCTACTGAGGGATCAAACCCCAAGCCAGCAGCAAGGCCGGCGACGGTCAGCCCCGAAAGCTTAAGGAAATTACGACGAGAAACATCCATCTAGCTCTTCCTCCCCTACAAAATACTTAGGAACATTTTAACTCTTCTTACAATTGCTTTTGCTTAACTTTCGCAGCTCCACATTAAGATAACCCCGACAAGCAGGGGCTATGATCCATGCTGACCATGCTGAAGTATAATCACAAAGCATCATGCATAACGCGAATAATTATGATTTTATAATGAGACTTCTAAAATATTAATGGGTTATTGCATAGACAGCATATCGCAAACTAACAATGAATCACCTCTTCGTAAAAAAATAGACTACAAAAAATAGACTACAAAAATTAATTAGACCACGTATTCGAATTATGCAATAACCATGCCAACCGGAATCATTGTCTTTTTGAGCCCCTAACACCCCCCTAACACCCTTTTATCAATACCGAATGTTTTTTTCATAATAATAAAGACTGATGCATTTTTGCAATAATGCTAACTAGTAATGCTATAATGCATATATACGTTGGTTTAACTTTATAGCCAAAAAATTTAAGCAACGTTTGGTCTCCCATGTACAATAATAGCACAAAATTGTTGATAAAAGTCGTTATTATGCAAATATCTTTTTATGAATGCTTACCAGTATAGGAAGGAATTAACTACACCTTCGTTGAAAATGTAGGCAAGAAACTCTGATATTGGAGGTGATAACCATGTCCTTGTTTCAACTGCTCTATGACATCCTAATCCAAAACGATTGGGAATTTGAAAGCGACGACAAGAATGAAGTTATTAAGCTTAAGATCCAAGGCATTAATGCTAATTTTCATTCTTGTCTGCTTGTTGATGAGAAGCAAGAATCTTTGCTTTGCAATACTTATATTAAACATAAAATTCCCTTCTCCAAGCGTCTTGAAGTCTGTGATTTCATGTGCCGTGTTAACTATGAGTTTGCTATCGGTAATTTCGAAATGGACATGGAAAATGGGGAAATTAGATATCGCACATACCTGGATCTGGCAAATGCGGAACCTTCCCGAGAACAGGTGGTAAATATCGTTTGGAACGGTGTCCTTGGATTTGACACGTATTATCCGGGATTAATGAGGCTTGTGTATGAGGATTACAGTGCAGAAGAAGCTGCTGCCTTTTGCAGCGAACTAGATGACTAAAATATTTTAAGAAAGCCTCCCGGCTGAAAGACCGGGAGACTAATTATTTTAAATAAATTATCCTTCCAGCGGAACAATGTAGATTAGCATCATAACGAAATGCACAATGCTTCCTGCGGTAATAAATAAATGAAATGTTTCATGAAAGCCAAAGCGTTTAGGGAAAAAATTGCATATTTTGGTAGCATATATAATAGCACCCAACGTATATAGCACTCCGCCAACGGCCATGAGAATTATCGCTACCAACGGAAAACTTTTAATAATTTCTTTAAGAGGAATTAAGATAATCCAGCCAAGTAAAAGATATAACCCAACCGAAAGATATCTGGGTACATTAATAAACCAAATTTTCAAAACCATCCCTGCCAGGGCTATAGACCAGACCGCAATAAGCATGGCCCAGCGCCATGCGCCTTCCAGACCATAGTACAAAACTGGCGTATAGGAACCGGCAATTAAAAAATAAATGGCAATATGATCTATTTTTTTAAGCAGAAGCACTCCCTGCGGCGTAGTCCGAACCCCATGATAGAGAGAGCTGGCCCCATAAAGAAATATCAGGCTCAGCCCATATATTGTCATAATAACCAGTTTAGTAATATTATTTCTGCACATGATAATTAGAAACACGAGTCCAATAAGCGCTGCAAAAAAAGAGATTAAATGTGTCCATGTGTTTACAGGTTCCTTTAACTTTAAGTTCATGAAACGGACTCCTTACATCTCAAACCAAATTTGATCATTACATCATTCTAAACCTTACTATAATTAATATCAATCTGGATGCGAACTCACGCTGTTAAATATCCTCTAATTAAATTCTGTTATACCAAAAAAGGAAAGCTCCTTATTTTGTAGCAATAATTACCTGATTAAATTAATTTCTCTAACACATAATAAGAATGTTCCCTACACAAACAATTTAAAGGAGGGTATCTAATATGGCAGGAGAAAGAAACACGAATGCACCAGCATCCCAAGGCGCTTCCCAAAAACTGGACCAGTTCAAGTATGAAGTAGCAAACGAAATGGGCCTGCAGCTTGGTGGTGACCGCACAAGTCGTGAAAACGGTTCTGTTGGCGGTCAAATGACCAAAAGAATGATTCAATTCGCTGAAGAACACCTAAAAGGCGGTAACCGCATCTAGCTGATTTAATTAACTGGCGGATTTCAAAAGAGGGATATTTTTAAAATATCCCTCTTATAATTATTCTCTCTGATAATTATTAAAATATTTTAGAATATCTTCAAATTCATCACTTATATCCAACTTCATCCGAAA
>CAYWSF010000054.1:4020-8729 GCA_964460725.1 uncultured Desulfosporosinus sp. | reverse complement strand
TAATCAGATAATTCAAGACAATTAGTGAGGAATAAATATGATCGATGGTATGATCGATGGAGTCTTGCTTAAAGGGTATGGTGGATTTTATTATGTCTTTGCCGAGGACAGAGTATGGGAATGTTCCCTGCGCGGTCGTTTTCGCGTTAAGAAGCAGGATTTTTTGCCGGGAGACTGGGTAAGAATTTTGCCGGAAGAGGAAGAGACGGATAAGGCGACAATTGAGGTGGTTAAGCCACGGCGGAATGCTTTAAGCCGGCCGGCGATTGCTAACGTAGACCAGGCTCTTTTGGTTTTTTCGTTGACTTCCCCTAAACCGGATCTTAACCTGCTGGATCGTTTATTGATCCAGGTGTTAAACGAGGAAATTGAACCAATTTTAGTGTTTACCAAATTAGATAAAGCCCGCAAAACAGGCAAAGAAGGCAAAACAGCAGGCAAAGCAGTCGTAGCTGAAGACGCTTCGGAACCTTCAGTCACGGATGTTTACCGCAAAATAGGATTCACGGTGTTTGAAGTATCCAATATTACCGGTCAGGGAATTGATGAAGTAGCCGTACGGTTAAAAGATAAAATCAGTGTGTTGGCCGGACCTTCCGGGGCCGGGAAAACCAGTCTCTTCAATGCCTTATCGCCTGAAAAAAAGCTAAAGACCGGAGTATTAAGTCAAAAAACGCAGCGCGGCCGTCATACGACTCGTCATGTTGAACTGATGGTCTGTGCCGGGGGGCTGGTTGCAGATACGCCGGGCTTTTCCTCCCTCTTTTTACCGAAACTGAAACACACAGAGTTAGCGGATTTTTTTCCAGAATTCGTCCAGCGTCGCCAGCAATGTCGATTCAATAGTTGCATTCATGATCAAGAACCGAATTGTGCTGTTAAAGAAGCCCATAAAAACGGAGAGATTTTGCTTTTTCGATATGAACACTACTTAACATTCCTGAAAGAACTAATGGAAACGGAAAGGAGATATTAAGATGCTTGAATTTGCCCCTTCGATATTGTCTGCCGATTTTTCCCGGCTGGGCGAACAGGTGCGAGCAGTTGAAGATGCCGGCGCAGAAATTTTACATATTGATGTGATGGATGGGCATTTTGTACCGAACCTGACCTTTGGACCGGCCTTGGTTAAGTCGCTTCGGCCGCATTCCCGGATGCGCTTTGATGTCCACCTGATGATTGAAAGGCCGGAGAGCTTTATTGCAGATTTTGCTGAAGCTGGGGCTGATCATCTTACTTTTCATTTAGAAGCGACAAACCATGCCCATCGCATAATTCAACAGATTAAAGAACAGGGGTTGACGGCCGGAATCGCCCTTAACCCGGCCACATCGTTAGATGGTATTAAGTATATCCTGCAAGACTTGGATATGGTGCTGCTAATGACGGTGAACCCCGGATTTGGGGGACAAAAATTCATTGCCAATGTCATCCCGAAAATCGAGGTTCTGCGTCGTCATCTTGAACAAATTCGGTCTGCTTGTCTGATTGAAGTGGATGGTGGAATTAATCTGGAAACCGCACCGCTGGCAGTGAAGGCGGGTGCTCATATTTTAGTAGCCGGAGCAGCTGTTTTTACCCAACCTGATCCTAAAGAAGCAGTGGCACAGCTTTGTCAAGCTGTGAGCTCGGCGAGTTGTAAGCCATGAGAATAGCCATCTTAGCAAATGGAGTATGGAATTTAGAATGGGGGACTAAGGTTCTAAAAACGGTTGATTATTTGATCTGTGCGGATGGAGGTGCAAACCATGCTGTCCTTTCCGAACGTCTGCCTGATCGTTTAATCGGGGATATGGATTCAGTTACTCCGGAGACCCTCAAACATTGTGAGCAGGCAGGTTGTATTATTGACCGATTCCCCAGCGAAAAGGATGAGACAGATCTGGAACTGGCGCTGATTCGTGCTGAGGAGCAGGCTTGCCTGATGAGGGAACGGGATATTTGGTTGTATGGGGCGACCGGAAAAAGAATCGATCATTTTATGGGTAATATTGCCTTGATGCTCAGCTATGCACGCAAAGGATACCGGATTCGTTTAGTTGATCCGGAACATGAGGCCTGGGTCCTGCAAGGCAGTGAATCGATTAGGCGGTCACCTGGGCAGAAACTCTCCTTGCTTGCCTTGTCTGAGAGGGCCGTGGTTACAACCGAAGGGCTGTATTACCCCCTTCAACAGGGAGTCCTGTTGAAGGATTCCCCGCGTGGCATTAGTAATGTGTTTATTGGCCAGGAGGCTGTAATTAAAGTGCACGAGGGATGGGCGATGGTAGTTTTACCGTCTTATATCTGAACATCGTCAATATTTTCAGATGACTATGATTAAACTGTACTATGATTAACTATGGTTATTGGAAGTGAAAATATGCTTCGAACGATAGTCTGGTATTTATATTTTTTCTTTTATTTAATAAAGGTTATGCCGGCATATTACAAAGCAAATAGTTTATTGAAAAAGGGAAGAATAGAAGAACGGGATAAGATTGTGAATAGAATAACTACAAAATGGGCGAAGGATTTGTTGAGGCTTGCCGGTGCTAAGGTAACGGTGATCGGCGCAGAGAATGTACCTAAGGATCGGACAGTATTATTTGTGAGCAATCATCAGGGTTATTTTGATATCCCATTATTAATGGGATATATCGATAAACCGAAAGCATTTATTGCCAAAATTGAAACAAACAAAATACCACTGATTAGCTCCTGGATGAAGCAAATGAGCTGTATTTTTCTGGATAGAAATGACATGCGGCAATCCCTGCAGGTTATGAAAGAGGCAGCAGAAGATTTAAAAAAGGGCAATTCAATGGTAATTTTTCCGGAAGGAACGCGCTCAAAAGGGAATGCTATGAGTGAATTCAAAGCCGGCAGCTTAAGAATAGCCGTCAAGGCAAAGGTTCCGATTGTTCCGATCACCATTCAAGGAACTTATAAATTGATGGAGCAAAATAACTTTTGGATAAATCCTGCAGAGGTTAAGTTGACCATCTCCGAGCCGCTTGAAACCATTAACCTGACAAAAGAGCAGATCGGTGAGTTAAACAAAAAAGTGCAGACAATGATTGCAAACAAGCTTTAAGATGATTATGATTTACTTTATGAGAATGGGATTTAATTAATGTTCAAGAAAGGAAGGCAGTTTTATGTATTTTGATAAAATTGGAAAGGTTAATTCGCGGGAGACGGCGGCCTTGGCTTTACAAGCTGCTCAAGAAAAAAATATAAAATATATTGTGGTTGCTTCTTCAAGAGGAGATACAGCCAAATTATTGACCAATACAAGTGGAATTAATATTATTTGCGTGACCCATGCCAATGGCTATCCTTTACCGGGAAAAAATGAAATGTCCCAAGAGGCTCGTGACGAACTAATCGATTTAGGGATTAAGGTATTGACAACAACACATGTCCTTAGTGGGGCGGAAAGAGGTTTAAGTAAAACCTTTGCCGGAGTATATCCGGTGGAAATAATAGCCCATTCTTTAAGAATGCTCGGTCAAGGCACGAAAGTATCCGTTGAGGTAGCAATCATGGCTTTGGATGCCGGTTTAATACCCTATGGTGAGCCAATTATTGCACTCGGAGGTACGGTTTCCGGTGCGGATACGGCAGTGGTAATAACGCCCTCACATGCAAGCAGTATCTTTGAAACTACAATTCATGAAATAATTTGTAAACCATCACGATATATTCCGGATGAGCCGGAATTTTAACACATGTAAGAAAGAAATATAGAACATTAAGGACCATAAAATTGGCTTTGAGAGAATGACATAAAAAGCAAAAGAGGTAGAAAAAGAGCAGGAGAATTAATCCCTGCTCTTTTGATTGAAACAATTCTTTTAATAATTTCTTTTCCTTGGTATTATTTTAACTGTTCAATTTCCTTTTTCATTTTAAGAGCCAATTGGTTTTCTCGCTTCATAAAAATGATTTTATTTTCGTTCCTGGAAGCATTTGTTATTCCACCGGTGCTTTTAGTACTTTCGTTTTCTCCGGACAAATAAAACTGGATATGTCCATTGGTTAACAGACTGCCTGTCTTAACCTGAATGTTTGAGATTTGAGTTAAATTGACTATTTTAGAAGCGCCTTTTTTCTTGATAATAATGCTATCTTTATAGAGTTCTACTTGACCGTTTATTCCTTTTAGTTCCATCAGCATCAGACCATCGCCTCCCTTATACTTTGTATGCAAAAACCTTTCCTTTGGCATTTGCATTCCTAATACTACCGCAGAATTGTATTCTTTAAGCTAATTATATTGTATTCTTCAATAAAAGAAAAAGTAAGGTAAGGCTTAAAATTTATTTTGTAAAGACCGGTCCGTAATGCAAAAGCGGTTAATTATTTGTGGATAAGAAAAAATTTAATGGATACTAAAAATTAAATGATTACTAAAAATCGCCTTCTAACTCTGAGACCAAGGGATAGGGCTCCGGCAGGTTTGCAACTGTCTTGAATGCGACAACCAGAAATGTCTGGGCTAGCTTAAAGTTATCAAACCATCCTATTAATTTAATAGGAACATCATCTATCCATGCCATCCATTTATTATCTATTTCTGTTATATAATAGTTTGTTCCGTGGTCAAAAATTATCGAGGTGCTGGCAACTAACAACTCTTTATACGATTCAAAGCCGTTTTCTAGGGCAAATTGTTCTTTTGTCATCCATGCTCATCTCCTTACAAAGCTATTATTTCCGGATTA
>CAYWSF010000054.1:590-3920 GCA_964460725.1 uncultured Desulfosporosinus sp. | reverse complement strand
GTGCACCCAGAAGCAATTAGGAAATCACGAGGGCTAAGCAGCATGGACATTTCAAGTAAATGCAAGATTGCCGCTGAGCTGTATTGTGAGTAGGAGAAGGACTTTGGACCGGTATCGACAACAACTGCATAAACATAAGAAAAGAAAAAGTTTGAACATAAGTAAGTTTATAAATGTTGACAAACTCCCAATCCTCTCATATAATAAATTTTGTCACGCATGATGAACTTTATTAAGCGGTCGTGGCGGAACTGGCAGACGCGCTAGATTCAGGTTCTAGTGCTCGCAAGGGCATGGGGGTTCAAGTCCCCCCGACCGCACCAACACAAAAAATGAAATACACCAAATTATATAACAAAAATAAAAAATATCGCTGAAAAAACCGGAGCTGAGTTCCGGTTTTTATTTTTTGCTATATAAAATAAGACTGGGTATCTGGGTACATTTTTGTTGTTAATCGTGATAATATTATGAATCTAAACCTGGTTATGGTAAAATTTATCAAAAAAATGGTCTTCCCTATTGATAATTAGGCACGCCTCATATTATGATGTTACTAAGCCATTAAAAAAGCTTTTAGTATTTCTTTAATAAGTTAGACTGTTTTAGTAAACAATTTTTAGTGTGACCAATATACCAATATAACTTGAAGTTTTCTCAGATTAAAAAAACGAAGGGGGCTCCGACATGTCTGATATGAAATCCGATATGAAAGATTTAATTAGCAAAGGACTAAATTTAGGCTTAGGGTTAGTATTAGTTAGTAAGGAACAGATTGAAAAGATTGTGGACGAGTTGGTTAAGAAGGGTGAAGTTTCCGCTAATGATTCCAAGGAACTGATTCGAGAGTTATCTGAAAAGGGTGAAGAAGAGAAAAAAGAAATAAATACTCGTATCAATGAACAATTAGAAAAACTCCTCGGAGATTTAAAGATTCCGACCAGGGCGGACCTGGAGCGTTTGGAACAACGTGTTCAGGAATTGGAAAACAAGTTAAGTAACTAATCGAAGGGGCCTGAATTACCGTTCAGGCCTCTATCAATAATAAGTTCAATGGCCTGGGATTTAGAAAAACCGAATCTCCGAGTTAAGCAATTAAAGACTGGAAGACTCTAAATCCGGAGGCCAGATCTACGGCGAACGCAATACGATGTTTAAACCTCGGACACGAAGCATGTACTTCGATAAAGGGGACGTTTCTGATGATCGGAAAAAGAATACGCCATATAAAACGCTATCAAGATGTTGCTAAGATCCTGACTCGCCACGGGTTTGGTTTTTTTGTGGAAGAGATCGGACTTTTACAAATGCTATCTCTGCCCAAACGCTTCTTGAAACATAATGAAGAGGTGGATTCCCTGACGGTTGGAGAGCGGATACGTCAAGCAATTGAGGAACTCGGGCCGACTTATGTCAAGATCGGTCAGATGGCAAGTACTCGTGCAGATATCATTCCGGAAAAAGTGCTCAGAGAGTTGGAAAAACTTCAAGATAACGTTCCGCCATTTCCGTTTGAACAAGTCAGCGCGATTATTGAAGCGGAACTCGGCTCTCCTTTGGAGGAGGTTTTTTCTTGGATTGATCATGAAGTAATGGCGGCTGCATCGATTGGTCAGGTTCATCGGGCGCAGTTGCGAACCGGAGAGTTAGTTGCTGTGAAAGTACAGCGCCCTCAGATTAAAGCGATGATTGAAACTGACTTGGAAATCCTGCTCAATTTAGCCACGATGGCAGAAAATCGTATCGATCGAGCGGAACGGTTACAATTGGGGGAAGTTGTTGAAGAGTTTTCTAAATCACTGCGTAATGAACTGGATTACTTGGTTGAAGCTAGAAACGCGGAGAGAATTGCTAAACAATTTAAGGATGAACCCTCAATTCATATCCCGAAGATTTATTGGGATTACACCACACGAACAGTTTTGACAATGGAATATGTGCAAGGCATCAAACTCAATCAGTTCGAGGAGATTGAAAAAAAGGGGTATGATCGAAAAGGCATAGCAGAACAGCTTGTTAAAGCTTTTTTCCATCAAGTGTTAATCGAGGGTTTCTTTCATGCCGACCCACATCCGGGAAATTTTTTTCTCTTAAAAAAAGGTGTGATCTCAATTATCGACTTTGGCATGGTCGGAAAACTAAACAAAGAAATGAAACAAAACTTTGCTTCGCTTGTGATAGCGTTGATGCGTCGCAGTACGGAGGGTATCGTTAAAGTAGTATTGCAGATCGGGATTGTTCCGGATGAAGTTAATCTGCAGCGTCTTGCTAATGATGTAGACGAGTTACGCGAAAAGTACATGGATCTCCCAATGAGTCGTATCAGCCTGGGCGAGTCAATTAATGATTTATTCAAAGTTGCTTTTTCCCATCGGATCCGTATTCCCTCCGATTTAACCTTACTGGCAAAGTGCTTACTGACTTTGGAAGGGATCGTAGAAAAGCTCGATCCCAAGCTAAGCATAATGGATATGGCTGAACCGTTCGGAACTCGGCTGTTTAAGGAACGCTATCGACCAAGCGCAATCGTGGAGAAAATCTGGTATAATATTTTAGATTTTAATGATTTTTTAGTTGATCTTCCCAAGCAACTGAGAGACTTGATGCGCGACTTAAAACGAGGACGTATTCGTTTCGAAGTCAGCATTCCGGAACTTAATTTTTTTGTAAAAAAATTAGATCGTGCCGCTAATCAGATTTCCTTCAGTATTGTTTTTCTTTCCTTCAGTATTGTTATGGCAGCCTTAATTATTGCTTCCGCTTTAGGCAGCGAGCCTATTTTGTTAGGGTATGTCTCTGTAATTAAAATTGGCTTGGCGATAGCCGGTCTAATGTTGCTTTGGCTCTTGGTATCAATTTTTAAATCTGGAAAGTTTTAGTCTGCGGAATTATCCAAGGAGCGGGACATCCGGTTCTTTGTACCATATAGAGATGACCGTAGCAGTACCGGTGCTTTGAGTAACGTTTACTACAGTGATCCAGTTATTGTTCTCTAACCATTGATTAATTTCTTGTTCTAAAATTCGAGAATTTGGCGAACTGAAAATTTTTACTATCATGCATTTCGTCCTTCCCGTTTAAATGTTTTTATTTTAAATCATACGAAAGTATGGAGTATTGTCAAGAAATCTCTTTTATCAACCGGCAAATAGGTACATAAAAAAGGGGATTCTTACAAACAATATAATAATTAAACGGGAGGTGTTTACTTTGCCACTGCAATTATCACAAAAGGAAAGAACGTTGTTGCTGGATCAAAGAAGCCATGAGGAAATTTGTGTCAATAAATATGCAGAATATTCTTCTCAAGCACAAGATCTACAATTGAAA
>CAYWSF010000054.1:0-580 GCA_964460725.1 uncultured Desulfosporosinus sp. | reverse complement strand
TACTACCACAATTAAAACAAATTTTCAATGATTATTCAGCCCAGGAACAGGAACATTTAAATACCATAAACCAACTCTTAATTGGTCAGGTACCCAATGTAGGAGGGCAACAAAACCAGGCTCAACAAGGCCAACAACAAATGGCAGCGGGAAACCCGTCCGCAAACATGATGCAAGGCAATTATAATCAAGAGGACGCTAAACTTTGTCAAGACATGTTAATGACGGAAAAGTATGTTTCCAATACTTACGACACAGCAATTTTTGAATTTAGAGACCCTAATGTTCGTCAAGTTTTAAATCATATCCAAAAGGAAGAACAACAACACGGAGAAGGAATTTTCCAATATATGCAAAGCAATGGCATGTATCAAGTACAGTAGTTTTATTTTTCCTGAGGGGAAAAATCCTGTTGTTTAAGTAAAATTCATAAAAATAGTGATGCCTAAAAAATGGTGGTGTCCTATGCAAGGAAACCACCATTTTTATTATGGGCGGCCATACAATAGTAGGGCACCCATACGCTTTCGGATGAAGTTGGATATAAGTGATGAATTTGAAGATATTCTAAAATATTTTA
>CAYWSF010000053.1:3232-8735 GCA_964460725.1 uncultured Desulfosporosinus sp. | reverse complement strand
AGGGAAATGTACTATTATTCAATTAACGTGCCTTGGGTACAGCGAAAGGAATGTAACTGTTAATGTTGGATTTGATGCGCATGTTTAGTCAAGTAGTGGAAGAACATAGTTTTACTGTTGTTGCACGCAAATTGGGAATTACTCAACCTGCGGTTTCCAATCAGATTCGGGCACTTGAAGAAAAACTAGGAGTTAAATTACTCTACCGCAAGGGAAAGAGTTTCGCTCTTACTCCCGAAGGTGAGATTGTGCATAGGCATGCCTTGCATTTGCTTGATGAATGGGCAGAGTTGCTGCGAGAAATTAGTGGTTCAGAAAGAGTCATGAAAGGGAAAGTACACATTGGCGCTTCACATCTTCCGGGTGAATATCTGCTTCCGGTTTACATCGCTTCTTTTCAAAAATTATATCCGCAAATAAAATTCAAACTATCCATCGGGGACAGTTTGGAAATGGCAGAAAAGGTCTTAGGTCATGAAGTTGATTTTGCAGTAGTTGGAGCCGTTTTTGATACAGAAAAACTTGCCTCTGAATTTTGGATGAAAGATGAACTGGTTTTGGTGGTTTCTGGTGACAATCCATTAAGCCGCAGCGGAAACATTAATTTAAGCATGCTCAAGGAAAACCCTGTGATTATCCGGGAGACTGGCTCAGGACATCGCCGGGCAATTGAAGAAGCACTTTCAAAATGCGGGCTTAACTTAAATGACTTTAACATCGCCCTGGAAGTTGGCAGTACAGAAGCTGTAAAAAATGCTGTTCGCTCGGGTATGGGATATTCATTTCTGTCAAAGTATGCATTGTCATGCGGTGAAAAACATGGTTTAGCATGGGCTAAGGTCGAAAGTTTTGATCTGGAACGTAGCTTTTACCTCTTAACCCGTAGGAATAAACGTTTAACAGCGATTGCGGCTGAGTACTATAGCTTTCTTGTAAATCAGCTATCAGAGGTCGGAGGCCAGGAGTCAGAAGTCTGAAGGAAATTCTTTCATGACGTTTTGTGCCTTGAGCGAAGCGAAAGGAATAGATATAAACATGAAAGAAGCACACTTAAACTGGTTTTTAAGTGAATTTAATACTCGAGCATGGCGTTTTGCAAAAAACTACAGACCGGAGAAGGCCCCCGATGTTACATTGATTTATGGACAAAAAGGATTGGGTAAAACCGCTTTGTTATGCTATCTTTACCAACATAGCGGACAGCAAGGGATAATGACAGATGCCATCGCTTTTGCGCGTCAGTATGCTTACGCCGCTCAGGCTGACAAGCTTGATTTATTCCGGCAGCACTATCGTACGACTAAATTTTTGCTGATTGATGATCTCCAATTTTTAAAGGGCAAAATCAAAACTATCGAGGAACTCTATTATACCTATGAATATGTCATTGGCAATAAGGGCAAAATGGTGCTTTCTCTTGAATCCGATGCTCTTCAGCTGGAATTTTTAGGACAACGGCTGGCTTCACGGTTTTTAAGTGGGGTGGTCATTCCAATTCCTATGCCTTCTGTAACAGAAATAGAGCGTTTTATAGAGGAGTATACTCAGCGAAAGCAACTTATTATGGACACTGAAGTTCCGCAACTAATCGCCAAGCATACAAACAATTTAGCAAATGCCTTGATGCTCATTACACAATTTGTTAAGTTTGCCGAACTACAACTAGAAGAGTTGAGTGTGCAATGTTTCCAAGCATATTGGGAAGATAAAGAGAGAAATTTGACTGCTGAACCAATGAATATCATTAAAATAGTTGCGCAAACCATGAAAATTCCAGTCGAAGAATTAGTTGGACCAAGTCGAAAACCAAGGGTAAATGAAGCGAGAGAATTAGCAATTTATATAATACGGATACTTTGTCAGATTTCTTATCCGAAAATAGCCGGTTATTTCAACCGCAATCACTCAAGTATGATGCGCTCTTATAAAAAGATGGGAAAAAAAATGTCTGAGGATCCTGAATTGAAAAATAAATATCAGGATATATTAAAAGTATTTCAAAAGGCTAAATTGCGAGATAATTAATGTTTTTATTATAGACAATTTGTGCTTTCTTGTTTAATATTATAGATTAATGAGTTATTTTAGTGGCAGCCAGAATTATGCTGCAAAAATCTCAAGGAAAAAACACAGCAGAATGGCAGAATGGAGGTCTTTTTTTTATGACTATTATGGAATTACTTACACGTAATGCAGAGAAATATCCTTATGAGACAAGCCTGATCGAAGTAGAACCTGCTCTAAACCAGCGAAAAGAAATAACATGGCTGGAATTTGAAAACATGACAAATAAATTTGCCAATTTCCTGTTATCTCACAATATTCGAAAAGGTGATACAGTTGCCTTGCTGATGATGAACTGTCTTGAATGGCTGCCAATCTATTTCGGTATTTTGAAATCCGGAGCGATGGTGGCACCTCTTAATTTTCGATTTACTGCCGAGGAAATTGAAAAGTGTCTCAAAACTGCAAATGCAAAAGTGCTTGTTTATGGACCGGAATTTCTGGAGAGAATCGGCGCAATCGAATCTGAACTAAATTATTTGGAAAGTATTATTTTTGTCGGCAGTAACTGTCCGGACAAGACCGTGGATTATTTCGAACTCTTGAATGAATTTCCTGCTGATGCTCCTAACATTATTATTTCCGAACAAGATGAGGCGGGGTTATATTTTACTTCCGGTACAACAGGGGTTCCGAAACCGATTATGCTTACCCATGGCAATTTATATTCGGCCTGCATAACAGAACATACTCATCACCAGCAAACCCATGAAGATAATTTTCTCTGTATTCCCCCTTTGTATCATACCGGAGCTAAAATGCATTGGTTCGGCAGCCTGCTGGTTGGTTCCAGAGCTACGCTTCTGCGCGGGGTAAAACCGGAGTGGATTCTCAAATCCGTATCCGAAGAAAAGGCTACAATTGTCTGGCTGCTTGTCCCATGGGCACAGGATATAATAGAGGCGATCGAGAGCGGAAAAATTAACTTGAACGATTATAGTTTAGAGCAATGGCGTTTGATGCATATAGGCGCCCAGCCGGTTCCGCCCAGCCTTATCAAACAGTGGAAAAAGTATTTCCCCCACCATTTATACGATACGAATTACGGATTAAGTGAATCTACCGGTCCAGGCTGTATCCACCTCGGAATTGAGAACATTCATAAGGTTGGAGCAATTGGCGTCCCGGGTTTCGGCTGGGAAGCAAAGATCGTCGATGACAGTGGTGTGCCATTGCAGGATGGAGAGAACGGCGAAGTTATCGTCAAAGGACCTGGCGTTATGAAATGTTATTACAATAATCCGGAAGCAACCGGCAAAGTGTTAAAGGATGGATGGCTTTTCACTGGAGATATGGGATACCGGGATAAGGAAGGGTTTATCTACCTTGTAGATCGGAAAAAGGATGTCATTATTTCCGGGGGAGAAAATATATTCCCGGTGGAAATTGAAGACTTTCTCCGTACCCATGAAGACATCAGGGATGTTGCCGTCATTGGGATACCTGATAAGCGCCTCGTGGAAATCCCTTTAGCCATAGTGGAATTGAAGGCTGACCGACATTTAACGGAAGAAAATCTGCTTCAATTTTGCGAAGCTTTGCCAAGATACAAAAGGCCAAAAAAGATTGCTTTTGATAAAGTACCCAGAAACCCAACCGGGAAAATTGAGAAGCCTAAACTCCGGGAAAAGTGGTGTACCGGTAGTATAGTTTCGATATCTTAAGAAACCGGCAGTTAGTTGACATTTTAGGATATCGAAAGTAATTTTGTTTTTAAAATTATTTTTAAAAGTAGAGTCATTTACCTACTGGCTTTTTAGAGAAAAGTATGTTATCTTAATATGTGTAGTATATAGTTATAGTACTCTGTTAAGTAAGAAGCCAATATTTGATGAACAGATGATGGGAGTAGGATAGTAGGTTTAACGGCAGGATTATAGTAACGGTAGGTTGACGATTGTAATCGAAATTGAGATTGTAGGACAGTGTAGGATGGTAGAATAATCAGGTTGTTTATACTTTATATCTGTGTACTTTTTGCAGGTGTAGAGTTGCACAGTTATACTCCTCCTATGAGGAGTATTTTTATTTTTCTAAGTTATTCTAAGTTATTAAAGGAGAGGTAATTGTGAAAAAAGGCTTATCTAAAACAAGGTTAAAACTATTCGGTAAAGGGATTTTATTTGGCTTGTTGGCACTTAATTTAATTTTGCTTCCGGGATGCGGACAGAATACCGACACGGCGTTAAAATTAGCGCACTTCTTTCCCGTGGCTCATCCGGCTGAAGAAGATTTGATTCAGCCATGGAGCAAGGCGATTGAGACTGCAACTGATGGCAGAGTGACAATTGAAAGTTATCCGGGACAAACGCTTTCCCAGGCTGACGCGGTCTACGATGGAGTGGTCAATGGAATCTCAGATTTAGGTCTTTCATGTTTTTCCTATACACGCGGTAATTTTCCCATGTCAGAAGTTTTTGAACTACCCGGAATTGAGTATACCAATTCCAAGTCTGCCAGTAAGGTTGCCTGGGAAGGAATCAAAGAACTAAATCCTGAAGAGGTGCAGGATACTAAGTTGATGATGGTTTTTACAACCGGCCCCGGAGCAATATTTACTAATGAACCTGTCCGTAATCTTGAGGATTTAAAAGGAATGGAAATTAGAGCTACCGGTATTACCGCTCAATGTCTCAGCGCTCTTGGAGCATCGCCGGTTGCTATGGCCCAATCTGAAGCTTACGAATCTTTATCAAAAGGTGTCGTAAAGGGGAATTTAGGACCGATTGAAGTCCTGGAGGGCTGGAGACAGGCGGAAGTGACAAAATATATCACTCTGGCCCCCTTCCTTTACAATAATTTGTTCTTTATAACTATGAACCTGGATAAATGGAACTCCCTGGATCCTAAGGACCAGGAAGCAATCGAAACAGTAAATGAGCAGTTTTTCAATGATGTTGCTATAAATTTATGGGATGAACAAAACAAGTCCGCTTTAGATTATGCACTTAAAGAAGGAATGGAAGTTATCACCCTGTCTGATGAAGAACAAGCTAGATGGATAAGTTTGATAGAACCGATTCAAGACAGTTATGTAACTCAAATGAATCAAAGGGGATTGCCGGGACAAGAGATCTTGGATAAAGTGAAAAAACTTGCGGAGCAATATAACAAAGAATATCAGTAAGCCCTAAAGGAGGAGCAGACAGTGAAGCAATTAACAGGTACAGTGAAAAAAATAAGCAGTATCATGGATTTTTTAGCAGGGATGTGTGTTTTCGCGGTGATGTTGTTAGTAGTGGCTAACATCATCTTACGGACGTTTTTTAAGCAGCCAATCTTAGGAACTTATGAACTGGTCGGCTTTTTAATCGGAATAGCAATAGCCTTGGCTCTTGCACACTGCGCTTTGCAAAATGGTCATATTGCAGTTAGCATTATCATGGATCATTGTTCTAAAAAAATTCAATCTTTTACTGCTATCATCGTTCATATCACT